>JAEWKL010000921.1 GCA_023386115.1 Pseudomonadota bacterium | reverse complement strand
GGGGGGGCCCGCCGGGGCCCCCCCCGACACTTGTGGTGTCTGGAACTGCGAGGTTCGGTCAACCGTGACAAAGGTCGTTCGTCCGGCTCGTCGGTTCTCCCGCATCGTTCACAGCGGCACCGGCTGCGAGCGCGAGAGGATGTCGCGCTCGCCACCTTTCGATCACGCGTCAACGAGGGCTCATGCGAGCCGATGCAGGGTGACCGGGAACCTTGAGGCGCTTCCCTGTGTCGGTAATTTCGGTGCCATCGACGCGCAGAATGGAAAAATCTTGATCGAGATAGTTCCCGACCAGCAAATATCGTCCATCCGGCGTGAACACGGCAGCTTCCGGGAGCCCTCCAACCTCAATTTCCTTGATTTTGCTTAACTTCTTCCCCTCTATCTTGATAACGTCAAGACTGCCGTTTTTATTATGGAAATACGATTTTTTGTTCGAGTTTGATCCCTTCAATATGACGGCTACTGCGACATTTCCTTTCGGGCTGATGGCTAATCCCTCAGGGCCGTCCCCAACCACGACACGGTCGATGATGCGGGGCGGATTCGCCTCAAGATCGACCACGCTCACCGTGTCGACGCTTCCATCCGATGCGCCTGAGTTGCCGTTATCCGCGGTCATCGCAATTTTACCATCAGGGGAGACTGCGACGTTGTACGGCCATTGTCCCGTTGGAAGATCAAGCTTGTTATAAGTCACTTTTCCAGTATCTGATATGTCAAGAATGGAAATTTTGTGGCTCGGAAATTTCACGGCGACAGCTCGACGGCCGTCCGGCGTGAACGCCACATGAGAAACGACATCTCCCATTGGCACCGTATCTACCAGCTTCACCTCCTGGTCACGGATTGAGAGAACCGCCACCGAGTTATCACCGCGGTTGGCAATCAGAGCCATGTCACCTTTGGAGTTGATGTCCAGACCGGATGGCATTTTTCCGACTTCCATGGTCGTCAAAAGCTTTGGCGGGCTTGCCTTGAGATCGATGACATGCACCTTGTTGTCGGGGATTTGTTTTAAAGCGGCGCCGTCTTTCACCACGTCGACGGAGTCAGCCACAAGAGCAAGAGTGCCTGCTGGGTTGATGGCGACGTTCACAGGGGGGCCTACGACGGAATTTTTAAGAGGAAGACTTGCAATGATTTTAGGATCTTCTGGATTTGCAAGATCAACAATCAATACACTGTCCTTTCCTGGCGATGAAAGAACCAATTTACCTTCATCGTCCCAGGTTGCCTTCTCGTCATTTCCAACGATCATGTACGGGCTCGACCAGACACCCCCGCACATCGCAAGCAGGGAGCCTCCGACGATACCCGCCAGGACTGCACATCGCCCGATCATGTTCCCTCCCACATTTTGTTGTCACCAGACTAGCGGGAGCAGAGAGGCTTTGCCAAGGGCAGCGGCCCTCATCATATAGCGCCTCACGGAGGGTGATGGTCCGCTGTCGCCAGGGCGGTACGGATCACCTTAGCGTCTATCGTGCGCTCGATGGTCTGCCACCAAGCCTCGGTCTGGCCGCTGTCGCGTTCCGGCCGGCATCCTCACAGAGCGCATTCAGGAATGCCGGGGAAGGCGCGCTGTGACGTCCCCCATGGCTTTGGCCCAGCCCGAGTGCGAGTTTTCCGGCTTTGTGACGGTCCACCAACATTCCACTCAGGCCACCCCGCCGGGGCTGATCACTTCAGCATCCGCGGACAGGGGGCCCGCAACAGCTCCCTCGGCACCGACGATCTCCGAGAGGCCGCGCTTCTTACAGCCGCCGCACCGGTAGCGTCCAGGCGAGGGCAGCATTGACCATGGCAAATATTGCGATGGTAAGAAATGCGGCAGAAAAGCAACTTTGGATGTGTGACAACGTCAAGACACGCGATGCCTCTGGCAAAGCTGTCAGAACGGCTGAACCGTGCCGCACGGCGTCGGCGAATACTTCGGCGCTGGCGGCGTACCGGCCGAGCGTCATGAACAGCACGCCCATCACGACGGTAACACCGATTGCGGAGCCCACTGACCGCGACAGTTGCACGGCTGCCGACGCCGCACCCAGCATGGCGGATGGAGCCTGAGACTGCATTGTGATCTGAGCCACTGGCATCGCCGAGCCCTGGACCACAGCCACGGCTGCCAGCATCGCCGGCAGACCCCACGGGCCGATCAGCGCCCCAACCGGGCCTAGCCCGACCGCCACCAGCAGCAAGCCCAACGCCGCCGCGGTCTGCCCTACGGCGGGGAAGATGGCGACGAGCCCAGTGCGCGAGACCAGCCGCCCGGTGATCAACGATCCCACTCCCACCGTCGCCGTCAGCGGCAGCATCATCAGGCCGATCTGTCCGGCCGATGCGCCGTCAACGGCTCGCAGGTGGAGGGGCAGAATCGTCGCTTCGCTCACCAGCAACGCGCCGGAGCAGGCGGCCATCGCGTTCGCTCGCCACATGGCCGGCCGGCGCAGCAAGTGCAGTGGGAACAGCGGCTGCGCCGCTCGCCGCTCCTGCCGCCCGAGCAGCACAAGGCAGAGCAGGGACATGCCGATCTCGACCGGCGCGCGGAGCAGCGTAGCAGGTTCAAGGCTCTGCATCTGCTCCAGCGCCAACAGGAGCGGTACCACCGATCCGGCGAACAGGAACAAACCCGGCCAGTCGAATTTCCCGCGATCACCGCTTCCTTGACGGGCAGGTAGCCGCATCATCAGCAGCATGGCCAGCAGGCCGAGCGGCACGTTCACCAGGAAGACGGCAGGCCAACCAAACGCCTGCGTCAGCGCCCCGCCTGCCACCGGCCCGAATGTCGAGGAGGCCACGATCACCGCAGCCATGAACCCTTGCGCCCGGCCCAGCTCATGGCGCGCGACGTTCTCGGCTAGCACCGCTTGGCTCAGCACCATCAAGCCGCCGCCGCCGAAGCCCTGCAGAATGCGCGCCCCAACCAGCGTCAGGAGGCTATGAGCCAAGGCGCACAGCACGGACGCCGTGACGAACAGCGCCAGAGCCAGCAGCAGCATGCGTCGCCGCCCGAGAGCATCCCCCAGCCTGCCATAGACGGGGGCTGCCACGGTACTGGCCACCAAGTAGGAGGCGACCACCCAGGAGACCCGCTCCACGTCGCCGAACTCGCTCGCCATCGCAGGCAGCGCCGCCGTGATGATGGTACCGTCCACCACAGCTACGAATGTCGGGAGCAGGATGGGCGGAAACACCCGCCGGAGTGGCAAATTCATCGCTGCCATTCTGAGATCGGACCCGCGGCGACAGGCTAAGCGGTTACAGCCCGGGGAAACTGCTACACGGATGTGCCAGGCGGCGATATAGCCCCGCTGTTCGCTGCGGTCGCGGGCGCATCAAGCCTCTGCGCCGGTAAGGGACGCGACATCCCGTTCATGGCGATGGAGTGGGCGGCCTCGACCGCGTATGGCAACGGATCGGCAGCTGAGACGGCGCCAGGGGAGGAGCATCGATCCGCGCGGTGCGTGCTCAAGGAGCGTATGATCGCACCGGAGCGGCCACTGACCTGATCGCCTCCTGCTCATCGAAAAATGACAAAGGGTAGGAAACCGTGGCTGTGAGTGTGGGTCGTGCCGCCGTGCCCGTGGGCACCGTCGGTGGCATCGTGATGATGCTGCTCGGCGTGCTGTTCTTCGCCTTGAACGACACAATGGGCAAATGGCTGCTCGGCACCTACGCGGTCGGTCAGCTCATGCTCGTGCGCAGCATCTCCGGCCTGTGCGTCATGGCTCCCGCCATCCATCAGGTAGGGCTCGGCGGATTCCGCGATGCGCCGCGCCCGGGTTTGCAGCTGCTGCGCGCAGCCTTCTCGACGCTCGAAGCATCGCTCTTCTTCTGGGGGGTCAGCACGTTGCCGCTGGCCGAGGTCATGACGTATTACATGGCCGGTCCGATCTACGTCACGGCCCTCTCCCCCCTGCTGCTCGGCGAGCATGTGGGCTGGCGTCGCTGGGCGGCCATCGCGGTGGGCTTCTGCGGGGTTGCCATCGCTCTACACCCCTCACCGGGTTCGCTGTCCGTCGGAGCGCTATGCGCCCTTGCCGGCAGCTTCTTCTACGCACTCTTCCTCGTCACAACGCGCAAGCTGGCGCCCGTTCCCGGGACCGTGCTGATGACAGGCCAACTCGTGTCGTCCCTGATTTTCGGGACGGCTCTGGTGCTGGTCTATGGATGGACCGTGACCGGGCCTACAGATTTCGCGCTGATGCTTCTGCTGGGCGTTGGATCGCTGCTGGGCAACTTGTGTGTAAATCAATCTCTGCGGATGGCACCTGCGACGACGGTCGTGCCGTATCAATACACCTTGATCCTATGGGGAATGCTGTTCGGCTATCTTTTCTTCGGTGAAATGATCGGCCCTCTCACAATCGCCGGCGCCGGCATCATCGTTATCAGTGGTCTTTTCATCTTCTTGCGTGAGCAGAAATTGGGGAAGAGATCGAAAATTCATTTAACGCAACTTGAACCGACAATTGCGAAGCTGCATGATCTCGACTGATCAAAGATCGCCGATCGTTCATGAAGGATCAACGAGGATTTGGCAGCGGATGCAACCGATGATGCGTGACGACATAAACCACATGAACGTTATCGTTCTTTGAATTGAAATAAAATACCTCGAAATTTGATAGTATCAGAGCATCTCGCATGCCGTACGATCGCGGAGACTGCCGATACCAATCGCCTTCCACAAACAACCCATTGAGAGAGATTGCGTTCGCTGTGACAGAAGGTCTTCTCGACGAGAAGTGCCTCGGGTCAAAGCCGGCCGTCGCCCGGCGAACAGCAGCGAAAATCTTTCTCAAATGGCACAAGCACCTGGTCGGTCCGCACGGGCCGGAGGTCGTGGAGATCGCAACGGCGCATGGCGCCCGGCCTGCATGCCGCCCGTCGGGGGCGGGGTGAAGCCCCCGATGCATTTCGTCAGCACCTGCTCGCCGTCTGCGGGACTGGACGACGGGTGCCATCTGGTCGGGGAGGATCCCGGATGATGGCGGCAGGTTGCCGGCCTCGTCGCCATCGACCGCAACGGCGCGCCCGATTTCGACCTGGGGCGCCGGCAAGGGACATCGCGGCGCGATGCAGGCCGCTTCACCGGAGGGCGAGGACCATCACGGCCAGCACCAACGACATGATGGCGATCGCCGTGACACGGGCGGCGATCATCCTCATCGACACCTCCTCGCCGATGGAGGCCTTTGCGTTCGTAACTTGGAGCGCGCCGCCCCGAGATCGGCCAAGCCCGCATCCCCGCATTGCGGGGACGCATTCCCAGGAACGGGCCAGGCGTGGCCGGTCACGCGGTCACGCCCCCGAGGGCCAAGCGCCTGGCCCGGCTGGCGGGAACACCTGCGGACGGTCCCAGCCAGGATCTGATGCCGGACCGGGGCGGCGGGACCACGAGCACGTCCGCGCCACCGGCGTCGAGGACGGCCTCGGTGACGCTCCCCAGAACGGCCTTCCTGATCCCGGTCCGGGCCTGCGTTCCCATGACGAGCAGATCGGACGACATCCGCGCAGCGAGGCCGACGATGACCTCGTCCGGGCGTCCCTCCTCCACCCTCCTCGACCAGTCCCGTCCCGCGAGGCCGTCGGCTTGGAGGAAGGCCTCGATCTCCTCCGCGACCGTGGAGCGCCAGCTCTCGACATAGCCTTCGATCTGCTCGCGCGGCACGCCGAACCCGGAGAGCTTCGGCTTGCCCAGCGCCTCGAAGGCGTGGACGACCGTGACGCGGGCGCGGTCCGGGAGACCGAGCGATGCGATGCTGCGCAGGGCCCGCGCCGATGCGTCCGAGACGTCGACCGGGACCATGACCCGTGCGTAGGGCCCCGTGGCGGGCCGATCGACCACGAGGACCGGGCACGGGGCAGCGCGGATCAGGCTGCGGACCGTCCGGCCGGAGCCTCGGGCAGCCGTCCCGCGGCTCGCGCCAGCGACGATCAGCTCGGCCTGGTGAGCCGTCGCGGCATCGCACACCGCATCGGGCAGGCTTCCGGCCACAACGAGAGGCCGACATTCGACGCCGACGAGCTCCGGCACGATCGCGACTTGCTCGACCGTCATGCGGTGCGCCTCACGCAAGTCCCGCGCGGCCTCGCGTGCACCTCCGCCGTCCACGACATGCATCAGGATGACATCGCCGCCGCTCTGTCCCGCCAGAATGCCGGCGCGCCGCACGGCTCGCTGCGAGCGGGGCGAGAAGTCGGTGGCGACGAGGATGCGCATGATTGTCTCCTGTTCAGGTTGGTGTCAGCCGGCGACCGGGCGCAGGCGGGCGCGGTCGTCGATCTGGGGTCCGCCGACAGGGTCGGCGCATGGTCCGGACGTCGCCGCGGCGGTGTCGACCACCGCGCGGGCAGCGTTCATCCCGGAGAGGACCGCGCTCTCGATGCAGGCCGGCAGGCCCGTCCCGGTCCAGTCCCCGGCGAGGAACAGGTTGGCCAGGCCGGCGCCGGGCCCAGGCCGCCGGGCCTGGGATGCCGGCGTCGCCGCGAAGGTCGCCCGCCGCTCCCGCACGACCTCCCAGGGCGGCGGCTCATCCGGGTCGGCGGCAGGGCCGGCCACGGCCGCGACCTCCCTCCAGACCCGGGATGCGAGCCCTGGACGTTCGAGCCCGGCGAGGTCCGTGCCGCTGATGGTCACGGACAGGCGGTCCGGGTAGGCGAACAGCCAATCCGACAGCCCGTTCACGAGACCGGTCAGGAGGGGCAGCCCCGGCGGGGGACGCACGCGGAAATGGACGTTGACGATTCCGACGCTCTCTGTCGGCACCGCCAAGCCCGGTCGCAGACCGGCAGCGACCCAGGGTGGCACCGCCAGGATCACCGCGTCGTCCGGGCCGAGCAGCACCGCCTCCGCACCGAACGCGAGCGCGAGCGCCCGCCGACCGTCGGCGACCACGCGATGCAAGCGATGGCCGAGGCGGACTTCGGCTCCCCGGGCGCGCAGATACGCCAGCGCCGGTTCGACGAAGGCGGCGGAGAGACCGGCTGTCGCGACGAACGGCCGGCAGGCGTCGCCGCCCGTCCCGAGCGTCCGGCGAAGCACCTCGGCGGCGAGGCCTGCATCGGCGCGCGGCGGGTCGATGTTGAGCGCGGCCAGCAGCACGGGCTTCCAGAGCCGCTCGTAGACAGGGCCTTCGCAGGCCAGGACGCTGCCGACCGTGGCTCCAAGCGGGGCACGCATCAGGCGCAGGATCGCGACATGGTCGGCCGCCCGGCTGCCGGGGACGCGGCGGCGCGGGTCGAGGATCCACCAGGGCAGACGCCCGCGGTTCGGCCGGAGCCTCCAGCGCTCGCCGGTGGCGAGGTCGACGAAGGGGAACTCAGGTTCCGTCTCCATCAGGCCGGTGCGCCCGCCGACGCGGTCGAGGAAGGCCAGCGCCGCGCGGTTGCCCGACAGCAGGAGATGGTTGCCGTTGTCGATGGTCACGCCGAGGCGGGCGTCGTGGTATGAGCGGCAGCGGCCGCCCGCTTGGGGCGCAGCCTCGTGCAGGATCACCCGGCAGCCGGCATCCATGAGCTCGACGGCCGCCGCAAGCCCGGCGAGGCCGGCGCCGACGACGTGCACGGTCCCGCCCGGGGCCGTCGGCCCCAGGCTCCAAAGTGTCATGACGTGCTCCTGTCCAGGACGAAGTCCGTGCCGGACCGACATGGGGCCGAGCGGCCGGGATCAGGCCCCGCGCGGGGCGGGTGCACCGCGGCCGGGGACCGGCTCGTCGACACACTGCCGGTCAATGCCTCGCGCCTCGGCATCGACGTGTCGAAGCCGAGGCGTCCGGCGCCTCAGCGCCGACGCCCGTTCGGGCTGAACCGGCGCCGTCGAACGGGTCCGCTCGAAGCCGCGGTGGTCTCGATGCCCTCGACCGTCACCACGTGCTGGGTACCGAGGCGGTTGTCGCAGTAGGGCATCCGGTCACCGACGCGCAGCCCGAGCAGAGCCACGCCGACCGGGCTCGCGACCGAGAGTTCGTCGGGCAGGTCGGCGCGGTCGAGGGGATGGACGAAGCGGTGCTCCCGTACGGCCGGCTCGTCGTCGAGCCGGTAGCGCACCCGGCAATTGACCGAGACCACCTCGCCCGGCAGCGCCCCCGGGCACAGGGTCGCCCGCCTCAGCTCCCAGAGCAGGAAGTCGGCATGGCTGTCGCCGCGCAGATGCGCATCAAGCCCGAAGGCAACGAGCCGGTCGAAGTCACGGGTCGTGACGGTGATGGGCGGGAGTTCATGAACCGCGTGCATCCTGGCACCTCGCAGCATGGCCGACCCGCGTCGACGACGCGCGCAGGAACGGCCCCGGCGGCGTCCGGACGGGCGCCGCGCAAACGGACGGATTGCTGGAGTTCGTCCCTGGCCTCGGCCGGCTGCGACAAGGCCGGCGGAGCGCCAGGGCTACGCGCCTGCTTGCAGGCTGCCCGAGCGCGCCAGGAGGCGCATGCTCTGGAAACGGTTCGACATGATGCCCCTAACCTCGGGACGGCAGCGCTCGATGTCAAGGCAGGCGCGAGCCGGGCTGAGGCAAACCCGCCTGAGGGCGGATGCCGCGTTTGACAATCGCGACCGCATGGCCAATCTTGAGCGTATCATGCCATTCGACGCGACCCTTTATCGTGGCCTGCTCCGGGCAGGTAACCTGATCGCGGGCAACTAGCCCCGAGCCGACGGCGCGCGTGCGTCCGTCCCGCTCGGGGTAGCCGGGGCAGCTTTCTGCGAAGCGCCCGAAGGTCGACCGAGAGGCTCGGCGACACCCTTCCAGATCCATCCGACGCAGGATTGCGGCGCTCGATGCCGCCGGATCCCGCGTTCGCGCAGCCACGTCACGCGCCGGCACCGGCGTCGAGGCTCCGCGGGAGGCATCCATGATCGACGATACGCCCGGGCCGTTCCCCGACCCGGATCCCGCCACCCCGGACGCGGGCGACCGGAAGGTCGTCCCGCTGATCCGTCCGCAGCCGAACCCGCCGCCCCTTCCGACGAGCGAGGATGACGACGATCCCGGCCCGCGCGCCGCCTGAACGAGGATTTGCGAGATGGACACGACGAGGAAGGCTGCCAGCGGCGAAAGCCTGCCGAAGATCAAGGTGACCGCGGAGGATCGGGAGCGGCTGGCCGGGCTGGCTTCCGCCGCGATGCACCGCATGCCGGACCTCGCGGGCTACCTGTCGGACGAGCTCGACCGGGCCCAGGTCGTGCAGGCCGGAAGGGAGGCCCTCGGTTTCGTCCGGATGGGCAGCGAGGTCGAATTCCGCGATGACACATCCGGCAAGGTGCAGGCGGTGAGCCTCGTCTATCCGGGCGAGGCCGACATCGGACAGGGCAGGATCTCCGTCCTGACGCCGGTCGGCGCTGCCCTGCTCGGGCTCAGCAAGGGGCAGTCCATCCGCTGGGCGACGCGGACCGGGACCGCCAAGCGTCTGACCGTGCTCGACGTGCGCGAGCCGGCCTTCGCGTGAACCGACAGGAACCGCTGTGCCTCCTCCCCGTGGCGAGATCCCCATGCACCTGCCCACCTGCCTCGAACAACGCCCCCCGCTGATCATCCCGACGACGGACCTGCGGTCGTTGCGGGAGATTGTGACCGCGATCCGGCCGCCGGACCCCCAAGCGGCGGTCGCGGCCTGGCTGGAGGAGGAGCTCGACCGCGCCACGGTGGTCGCGCCGGAGACGTTGCCCCCGCGGGTGGTGACCATGCACGCGCAGGTCTCGTACCGGGACGACGTGACCGACCAGGTCGGGCGCGTGACGGTCGTCTACCCGGGCGAAGAGGATGCGGACGCGCATGCCATTTCGGTTCTGTCGCCGGTCGGGGCCGCCCTCCTCGGCCTGTCCGAGGGGCAGTCGATCCGCTGGCGCACGGTATCGGGCGGGTTTCGAGGCCTGACCGCCCTGCGGGTCCTGTTCCAGCCCTACGGGGCGACCGGCCCGCGCGACGGCTTCTAGGATGGGGAGCGGCCGACACCGCCGGAACACTCCCGAGCCCGGCCTTCCGGCTGGACGGACAACACCACCTCAGGGAAATAGCCGTTGGGCCGGCCGACGACGGCCACGTGCACGTGTCGACGAGCGCCCGCGGCCGGCGCCACGGCGCCGCGCCCACAGCGGGCGGGGCGCCTCGTCGAGCGGCACGAGGCCGGTCGTGACCAACCCCGTCTTGCTGTCGCGCCAGGTCCACGCCGTCGCGCCAGGGCCTCGGGCCCTGCTCCTACCCGGTCTCGGAAGCGGCGGGTCACCGCGCAGCCCTTGCGCCGGGCCGGCACGATCTCGAGCGGCAGGCCGTCGCGTCCGCGCAGCCCGGGGTAGATGTGCCCGCCAATCGCCGTCAGCGGTGCCCGGGCTGGGCGGGGCCCACGGTGTCCGCCGCGTAGGCGTCCCTCGATCCGAGCGGCCGCGGCCGTCCGGTCGTACTGTCCCGTGCCGTCTGCCGCTCCAGCTCCGAATTCAGCTCAGCGCCGATCAGCACGATCACCACCGACAGCCACATCCACGTCATGAAGCCCACCCCGGCTCCGAGTGATCCGTAGGTTCGGTTGTAGCTGTCGAAGCTCGACACGTACCAGGAGAACAGCACGGAGGTGCAGACCCACAACAGCGCCGCCAGGACGGCGCCCCACGTCACCCAGCGCCACTTCGCCTCCCGTCGGCTGGGACCGTAGCGGTAGATCAGGGAGAGCCCCGCGCCGACGACGATCAACAGCAGCGGCCAGCGCGCCGCTCGCAGGAGCGTGTCGGCGAGCGGACCGAGCCCAACCTCGCCGAGAACCACTGGCAGGACGACCACCATGCCGATGGCAGCCATCACGAAAACCACACCGCTGAGCGTGAACAGCAAGGAGGTGCAGTAGAGTTGCAGCAGCGTGCGCTTCTCCCGCTCCTTATAGATAACGTTGAGTGCGTCGAAGAGGTACATCACTCCGGAATTTGCGCTCCAGAACGCGATGAGGAAGCTGACGACGGACGCCGAGCTGAGGGCGCCCGTGCTCTTCTGGGCGATGCGGGTCATTTCGTCGGTCAGCAGCGCCAACACGCCGGCGGGCAGGATGCCGGTCAGCAGCGTGAGGTGCTGACTGATCGCGCGGGGATCCGAGAGCAGGCCGTAGAGCGAGACGACGGTCGCGATCCCGGGGAAGGCCGCCAGGAGCGTAAAGAAGGAAACGCCGCCCGCGGTCGCGAGCACGCGGTCCTGCGGCATCGACCAGAACACCCGCGCCAGGATGTCGAGCCAGCCGCGCGCCGGGATCTGCTCGGGTCGGGACGCGGTGCGGCCCCGGTCGGGCTCGCGGGCACGTCGGATGGTGCGGGCGAGCGAGAGGTGGTCGTGGGGGCGCGTGCTGAGAGAGCGCCAGTCCTCGCCGTCGTCGTCCTGGCCCATGGGCGCCCTCCGTAGGCGGAAGCCCCTGCGAAGGATCGCCGCCTCGTTGTAGCAGCGGGCACTCACGCTCGCCGGCGGTCAGCCGGTGCCAGACCCGGAAACCAGTCGCGACCGCGTCTGTAGAATGAATGAGCGAGAGCAGACTTCAACATCCCCCCACCTCCGATCAAGGGTGTCTCGGACGCGATGCCGCGAACAGGGAAGCTCGGAGCCTCGTGGAGACGACATGCCGCCCCCCTCGGAGCCCCTCGTCTCGCAGTGAGGAGGGGCCGCGGGCAGCGACTTCGGGACATGACAGGGTACCCGGCCGCCCGCACCCAAGCCATCGCCGACATCGGGAGGCGGTGCTCCGCTGTAGCCGGGCTCGACGCCCCGGCGTTCCGCGCGCATTCCCCGCGAGCGGACGACACCACGACGATGGCGGAGCGGGGCGGACACGGCCCGCACGGTCGATCTCCGTGGTCATGGGGACTGCTTCGATCGGTGTCTGCGACGTCCGGTGGGTGAGCGTATGGATGGGGTGCTCGGACAGCCGGGTCTAAAAACGACTTTCGCGCAACGCCGTTATTTTTCTATTTAAGCCCTTAGTAAGGTCTAACATGCAAGTCACTGAGAGCGGCCGACAGCAGGCTTCGCCATGAGTGGAATTCAATGCGCATCTCGATCAAGGCCGTGCTCACCGGTCTGTTTGGCCTTCTCGCGATTGTTGTCGTCGGCGAAAGCGTGCTGACGCTGATCAAGCTTGGAGCCGTCCGGCGCAGCGCCACCGAGGTGGCTACGAACTGGTTACCGTCAGTCCAACTTCTCGGGGAGCTCAACTCTGCGGTCGATAAGGTGCGCGTGCGCCAGTACCGCCTCGTCGCGGCGACGCGCGACGCACAGCAACTCACTGAACATCGTGGGCAATACCTGTCTGGTGTCGATGCCGTCGCGCAGGTACGCAAGCGTTATGAACCCATGATTTCTTCTCCGGAAGAACGGGCACTCTACGAGCGGTTCGCCCAAGACTGGACCCAGTTTGACCTGATCGGGCAGCGCGCGCTCGATCTGATGAGCGCGGGACGGCAGGAAGACGCTCTTAAAGAAATCATCAAGCCTGAAATTGTCAGATTGTATTCAAAATTATCAGAGATTATTGTTCAGGCCGTTGCTCTGAATCGTCGATTCGCACAAGATGAGGCGGTCAATACGGTGGCAAATGCCGACTCCGCTGCCCAAGCGACATACGTTGCCATGGCTGTTGCGCTGATTATCGCAGTCGGAGCCATGCTCTTCAGCCTGATGCGGATCTCTCGACCGATCACCGATATGACGGCAACGATGGGCGCGCTCGCCAGTGGCGATCTGACGGTCATGGTCGATGGTGCAGCCCGACGCGACGAACTCGGCGCGATGGCAGCCGCAGTGCAAGTCTTCAAAAATAACCTCATTCGCACCCACCAACTTGAAGAGGAAACGGCTCTCGCTCGTGCCTCGGCCGAGGAACAGCGCAAAGTTGGCATGCGCCAGATGGCCGATCGTTTCGAGGACGCAGTCGGAAGCATCGTCGGCATGGTTTCGTCCTCGGCGACGGAACTGCAGGCCACGGCCCGGACCATGACGGTGACCGCCACCGAGACGGCCAGCCAATCGACGACTGTGGCCGCCGCAGCTGGAGCGGCGTCCACCAACGTGAACACGGTTGCCGTCGCCGCCGAGGAGCTCGGCGCCTCCGTGCAGGAGATCGGGCGTCAGGTTTCCGGCTCGACCGAGGTGGCTCAAAAGGCTGTCGTTGAGGCCGATCAGACGGCGATGCTCGTGCAAGAGCTGAGTGGCGCCGTTTCGAAGGTCGGTGACGTGGTCAGCTTGATCTCCTCGATCGCCGGCCAAACCAACCTGTTGGCCCTCAACGCGACCATCGAGGCCGCGCGCGCCGGCCAGGCCGGCCGCGGCTTCGCGGTCGTCGCAGCCGAGGTCAAGGAGCTCGCCACACAGACCGCGAAAGCGACCGGTGAGATCTCTGATCAAATCGGTCGGATCCAGGGAGCCACCGGGCAAGCTGTGTCCGCTATCGGATCCATCACGAGCCGGATCCGCGAGATCAATGTGGTGGCGGCTACCATCGCGGCAGCGGTTGAGGAACAAGGTGCTGCGACCCAGGAGATTGTTCGCAACGTGGCGCAAGCCTCGAGCGGCACGCGCGAGGTAACCAACAATATCGTGGGTGTCGCACGAGCATCCGAAGACACTGGTGTGGCCGCCAATCAAGTGCTTGCCTCAGCTTCGGAACTGTCACGTCAGTCGGAACACCTCAGCTCTGAGGTCGTTCGGTTCCTCGCTACTGTAAGGGCGGCTTGATCGAGTGCCGATTGCACACTGGAGTAGCGGCGGGCCGGGGCGTTCCCTCCGAAAAGACCCGGTCCCCGCCGGTCTTGCTGAAGGGCGACCGGAACAGCACGGCACCTGCACCGAGCAGCAAAGCCTTATGGTGGCACAGACATGCGTCGAGTTGAGGCGCGTCGAGGAAGCTTAACAACATGGGAGTGGGGATGACGTCCTCAAGCCCGAAGACGATCCTCACGAGCGCGATCACGAGGTCTGCCACGATCGGGCCTAACGTTCGGAGCGGCAGGGGGTGGACAGCCCCCGGCCGCCATCGCTTGAGCAGGCTCCCCGAGGCAAGGCCGAACGGGACCTCGCCGGGGCGGACGATGCCCGGCGAGAGCGGCACCTTTCAGGGCGAGGACGGCCGTGGCGGCCGTCTACCCGGTGTGTGCCGGCGCATCCCGGCTACTCCGCTGCCTTGAGGAGCCGTGACGACGCCTCCTGCGGCCGCGCAGCAGGCTGGGGGACCGTGGCCTTGCCGAAGCGGGCGTAGAGCGCCGGCAGCACGATCAGCGTCAGCAGGGTCGCGCTGATCAGGCCGCCGATCACCACGGTGGCGAGCGGCCGCTGGATCTCGGCCCCGGTCTCGGTGGCAACCGCCATCGGGACGAAGCCGAGCGAGGCGACGAGCGCCGTCATCGCCACCGGTCGCAAGCGCGTCATCGCCCCCTCCAGGATGGCCTCCCGCTTCGGCCGCCCCTCGGCGACGAGCTGCTTGATGAAGGTCAGCATCACGAGACCATTCAGCACCGCCACGCCCGAGAGCGCGATGAACCCGACCGCCGCCGGCACCGAGAGAGGCATGCCGCGCACCCACAGCGCGACGATGCCGCCGGTCAGCGCCAGCGGCACCGCGGTGAACACCAGGAGCGCATCCCGCGGGGACCCGAGTGCCGAGTAGAGCAGCAGGAAGATCAGGAAGAAGCAGACCGGCACCACCACCATCAGCCGCTGCTTGGCCGAGGCCAGGTTCTCGAACTGCCCGCCCCAGGTGACATAGTAGCCCGGCGGCAGCTGCACGCGGCTCGCGACCTTGGCTTGTGCCTCGGCGACGAGCGAACCGATGTCGCGGCCGCGGACATTCGCCGTCACCACGACCCGGCGCTTGCCGTTCTCGCGGCTGATCTGGTTCGGCCCCTCGGTGACCGAGAACCGCGCCACCTGCTTGAGCAGGACCGAGGTCGCCCGGCCGCCCGGCCCGGGCGGCAACGGCACCGGGATGTTCTCGAGCGCCTCGCGATCCTCGCGCACCTTGTCGGTGAGCCGCACCACGATGGGGAAGCGCCGGTCGCCCTCGAAGACGACGCCCGCCTCGCGGCCGCCGATCGCCGCCCCGACGACCTCCTGGATCGCGCCGGTGCTCAGGCCATAGCGCGCCGCCTCGGCCCTGTTGATCGTGATCTCCAGGAACGGCAGCCCGGCGGTCTGCTCGACCTTGACGTCCTCGGCCCCCTCGATGCCCTTCAGCGCCGCCGCGACCTGGTTCGCGGCCTTGAGCATCGGCGCGAATTCGTCGCCGAACACCTTCACGGCGAGGTCGCCGCGGGTGCCGGCCAGCAGCTCGTTGAAGCGCAGCTGGATGGGCTGGGAGAACTCGTAGACATTGCCGGCGAGCTTGCCCACGGCGGCCTCGATCTGCTCCTGCAGCGCGGCCTTCGACAGGCGCGGGTCCGGCCACTCCTCCTGCGGCTTGAGGATGACGAAGGTGTCCGACGAGTTCGGCTGCATCGGGTCCGAGGCGACCTCGGCGGTGCCGGTCTTCGAGAAGACATAAGCCACCTGCGGGAACGTCGAGACCGCCTTCTCGACCTTGAGCTGCATCGCCTGGGATTGCGTCAGCGAGGTCGAGGGGATGCGGGTCGCGTTGAGCGCGATGCTCTTCTCGTCGAGCTGCGGGATGAACTCGGTGCCGAGCCGCGTGAACAGGATGCCGGCCCCGACGAGGAGCAGGAGCGCCAGAGCGATGAAGGCGAGGGGCGCCCGCAACGCCGCGGCGAGCACGGGCCGGTAGGCGCCCTTGAGCGCCCGGATGATGGGGTTGTCCTGCTCCGTGACCTTGCCGGTAATGACGATGGCAATCAGCGCCGGCACGAAGGTGAGGGACAGGACGAAGGCGGCCGCGAGCGCGATGATGACGGTCAGCGCCATCGGCTCGAACATCTTGCCCTCGACGCCCGTGAAGGTCAGGAGCGGCACGTAGACGAGGATGATGATGGCCTGACCGTAGAGCGAGGGCTTGATCATCTCCTCGGCCGAGGCGCGCACGGTCTGGAGCCGCTCTTCCGTGTCGAGGGTCCGGCCGAGTTCGTGCTGCCTCTCGGCGAGGTGGCGGAGCGCATTCTCGGTGATGATGACCGCCCCGTCGACGATGAGGCCGAAGTCGAGGGCGCCGAGGCTCATCAGGTTGGCCGAGATCCTGGCCTCGACCATGCCGGTCATGGTCATCAGCATGGCGACCGGGATGACCAGAGCCGTGATGATGGCGGCGCGGATGTTGCCAAGCAGCAGGAACAGGATGACGATGACGAGGGCCGCGCCCTCCGAGAGGTTCTTCGCCACCGTCCTGACCGTCGCCTCGACGAGGCGGGTGCGGTCGAGGACGGTCTGCACCTCGATTCCGGGCGGCAGGCTCTTGCGGATCTGGTTCATGCGCGCGTCGACCGCGGCGGCGACCGTGCGGCTGTTCTCGCCGATCAGCATCAGGACGGTGCCGATCACCACCTCCTGCCCGTCCTCGGATCCTGAGCCGGTGCGCAGGTCGCGCCCGATGCGGACCTCGGCGATGTCCTTGATCCGCACCGGCACGCCGCCGCGGGTGGCGACGACGACGGTCCGGATGTCGTCCATCGTCTCCAGCCGGCCCGCCGCGCGCACGACGTAGCCCTCGCCGTTATCCTCGAGGTAGCGCGCGCCCTGGTTGGCGTTGTTGGCCTCCAGCGCCCGGGCGACGTCGGAGAAGGACAGGTCGAGGGCGGCGAGCTTCGTCGGGTCCGGCTGGACGTGGTACTGCTTCTCGAACCCGCCGATGCCGTCGACGCCGGCCACCCCCGGCACGGTCCTGATCTGCGGCCGGATGATCCAGTCCTGCACGGTGCGCAGGTAGGCGGCCTGCTCCAGCTCCGTCCGGAGGCGGTGGCCCTCGGGCGTGAGGTAGCTGCCGTCCGGCTGCCAGCCCGGCTTGCCCGCGACCGCGATCTCGCGCTCGCCCGTCTTCGCGTAGTGGATCGACCACATGTAGATCTCGCCGAGGCCGGTCGAGATCGGGCCCATGGCCGGCTCGGCGCCGGGCGGCAGGTCCTTCCTCACCTGGGCGAGGCGCTCGGCGACCTGCTGGCGGGCGAAATAGATGTCGAGCTTCTCGGCGAACACCGCGGTGACCTGCGAGAAGCCGTTGCGCGAGAGCGAGCGGGTGTATTCCAGCCCCTTGATGCCGGCGAGGGCGGTCTCGACCGGGTAGGTGACCTGCTTCTCGATGTCGACGGGCGAGAGGGAGGGTGCGGTCGTGTTGATCTGCACCTGGTTGTTGGTGATGTCCGGGACGGCGTCGATGGGGAGCCTCGTCAGCGCGTAGCCGCCGAAGCCGGCGGCGAGCAGCGCCAGGAGCAGCACCAGCCAGCGCTGGTGGACCGAGACATCGAGGATGCGGGAGATCATGTCGCCTTGCCTCAATGGTCGTGGTCGGCTTCGCTCTTCCCGAGCTCGGCCTTGAGGAGGAAGGTGTTGGCGACGGCGATGGCCTCGCCGGCTTTGAGGCCGGAGACGATCTCGACGGCGTCGTCGTCCGAACGCCCGAGCCCGACCTCGCGCTTCTCGAAGCCATCATCGGTGCGCACGAAGACGACGCGCTTGCCCTCGATGGTCTGGAGCGCCGCCTTGGCCACCCGCACCGGGACCTGATCGCGCGCGATCTCGACCTCGGCGGTGATGAAGGTGCCGGGCCGCCAGGCCATGTCCTTGTTCGGGAGCGCGACGATCACCCGGGCGGCGCGCGTCTCGGCGTTCAGGAGCGGACTGACGAAGATGACCTTGCCCTGCTCGTGGCGCCCGCCGCCCTCCTGGCTCGGAGTCACGGTCACCGCCGCGCCCTCGCGCACCTGGGGGAGATCGGCAGTCGAGACCGAGAGCTCGATCCACACCGTCGAGAGGTCGGCGACGGTGTAGACGTCGGAGGGGTCGCCCTCCTTGCCGACGGAGGTGCCGACATCGACCTTGCGCTCGACGATGCGGCCGGACAGGGGCGAGCGCAGCTCGTACTGGCGCAGGGTCGATGAGTTCGGCGTCGTCTCATCCCGCTTGGCGAGCTTCGCCACCTCTGCGGCGTTCAGGCCGAGGGCCGAGAGCTTCTGGCGGGCAAGGTCCTGGCGCAGGGCGGCCTCGGTGTAGACGGCCCTGGCGTTCAGGTAGGCCGACTCGGCCGAGACGCGCTTGTCCCAGAGTGCCTGCTGGCGGTCGAAGTTGGTCTTCTCCAGCTCGGCCCGCACCACGGCGGTGAGGTACTCGCTCTTGGCGTCGGCGACCTCGCGGCTGTCGAGGACGGCCACGACCTCGTCCTTCGTCACGGCGTCGCCGAGGCGCTTGCGCATCTCGGCCACGGTGCCGACGACCTTGGCCGGCACCCGGGCGATGCGGTCGGTGTCGGGCGTGATGGTGCCGGGCACCAGGATGTGCCGCGACAGCGTCCCGCCCCCGGCCAGGGCGATCGTGATGTCCTGGGTCGCCACCTGCTCGGCGGTCATCGTGACGTGACCCTCCTCGCCCTCGGCCTCGGAATGCGCATGCTCGCCGCGGGCGTCGCCGCCCGGCCCGCCGTGACTTTCCTCGGCCTTGCCATGGGCATGGCCATCACCGTCGCCGTCACCTCGGCCGTCTCGTCCGGCATGGCCGGCTCGAGGGGCAGCGGCCATCGGTGCGGCGACCTCGCGCGGCTCGGGAGGAGCGGTGAAGGCGAGCAGGGACGGCGGCACGCCTGCAACGCTGAGGGCGCCTCTGACGAAACCGGAAACGGCGGGGATGACGGCGCCGATGGCGATGCCGGCGGCCAGGAGGAGAGCGGCCAGGAGGATGCGCATGGATGAGCTCGGCCGGGTGCCGGACGCCCCAGGGGCGGTCACGGGCTAACCCGTCTGTTCGCGGGGAGGAGCCGGTGCCGCAGGCGGCACCCAGCGAGGACACACGCCGCGGAAAGGCGGCGTCACCTCACGCGCGGGGGGGTCTCGGCAGCCGGTCGGGTGCGAGGGAGGAGGCCGTCTCGGTCAACCGGGCGTAGCGCGGACGCACGCCGTCGAAGACGGGCTCCGCCAGGGCGGCCGTGACGGGCGCGGCCTGGTGGCAGCCGCAATGGAGGTGGCAGGCCAGGCCGGGATCGGACGCCCGCCCGTCGGGCGCAGCGTCGACGCTCGCCATCTCGGCGACATGCCCTTGCGCGAGACCGTGCCCTTGCGCAAGACCTTGGCCGCCGATGTGGTAGGCGAGATCGTCCCCGTCGCCGGCACTGGGCGCGACCAGCGACAGGGCGAGGACGAGCGCGAGCAATCGGACGGCGACCGCCCACCATCCCTGTGCCGTGACTCGGCGGCTATGCTCGTGCCCTGAGACCATCTCCGGCCTTATACCGCGACGCCTTCGAACGGACTTGTTCGAAGGCGCTGGCCAAGCCCGAACGGGCGCCGGCGCCGAGGCGCCGGACGTTCTCGCATCGACGTGTCGATGCGAGAGCGCGGTGGTAGTATGTGCGATCGCCCCCGGATCGCACAAGGCTTCGCCCCTGCCGTCGAATCCGGCGTGAACGCGATCGTCCCGTAACCGACCGCGGGATCTCGGTGTCCTCACGACCTCGCGTCGCACCTCAGCCGTCGACGGCTCCGGAGCGCGATCGTGGCTGCGCCATGAATGCCGCCATCACGACGTGGTCAACCCGGCGGAAGCAGGGCCGGAGTCACGGGGCTCCGGCCGGCCATCCCGGCCGATACCGTGCCGGCCATGCCGGTGGGCTCGCCCGGCACGGAGGTCGAGGACCTGGAGCCGGACACCTACGGCGTCGTCCTTCTCGGGCGGGGAAAGCGGAGGATCGTCGCACGGGACCGCGGTGCGAATCCGTCTCAGCCCGCAGCGCGTGCCGTTCCGGCCGTCAGCGGGTTCGGGCCGTTCCGTCGATGCCTGGGAGCCGTGACGAAACGAACCGCTCCGCTTTCCCCGACGCACCGATCCGCCAGGACCGTCTTGGCGGCCTGGGCCGGCCCCCGTTCCTCGCATCGGGCGCCCGTCAGAAGACCTCGTCCGTCGAGCAGAGGATGGACAAGCGCGCCCCTCCACCGGCGACGGTCCCCGCTTCCACCTGGAAGCCGTGCATGTCGGCGATCGCCTTCACCAGCCCGAGCCCCAGACCGTTGCCGGGAGTCTGGCGGGCACGCTCGGCGCGGTAGAAGCGCTGGAAGATCCTGGCCCCCTCGTCGGTCGAGATGCCGGGCCCGGTATCCTCGACGACGACCGCACAGCCTTTACCCGCAGGTTCGAGCCCGACCCGCACGGCGCCGCGGGGAGGCGTGAACTTCACGGCATTGTCGATCAGGTTCGCGATCGCCTCGAACAGGAGGTCGCGGTCACCCCGGACCCGGGTTGCGTCGGCCGGCAGGCCGGGCGCGACGGCGACCGACAGCGACACCCCGCTATCCTCGGCGAGCGGCTCGAAGAGCTCCGCGGCCTCGCGCACCAGGGTTGCGAGATCGACGGTGGTGAAGCCGGCGGACCGGCGACCGTGCTCGATCTCGCCGATGCGCAGCACGGCGGTCACCATGGCAAGGGTCTGGTCGATCCAGGCGAGTCCCTGGTCGATCGCGTCGCGGAACTCCTCGACGCTTACGGCCTGCTCGCGGCTGCGCTCCAGGCGCGCGCGCAGCCGGGTCAGCGGCGTGCGCAGATCGTGCGCCACCGCGTCCCCGACGCTGCGGACCTCCTCCAGCAGGCGTTCGATCTCGTCGAGCATCCGGTTGACGTCGCGGGCGAGCCGGTCGAACTCGTCGCCTCTCGGTCCGACCGGGAGGCGCCGGCGCAGGTCGCCGCGCCGTATCTCGGCGAGAACCGCTTCCGCTGCCGCGAGGCGCCGGCGGGCGCGACTCGCGAGCCCGAGGCCGCCGAGACCCGACAGGACGAGGGCCGGCGCCAGGCCGAGTCCCAGGGCCCGCAGGGTCGTGGCCCGCACCCGGTCGATCTCGTCGGTGTCATGGCCGATCACCACGGTGCCGCCGCCGGGCAGGGCCAGCGCCGTGGCCCAGATCTCGTCGGCGATGGCGCCGTCCGTCGTCTCGATCGTCGCGCCCACCCTTGCCGCGTCGCCGTCGCGGGCAAGTCCCGGAGGCAGCGCGACGAGGTTGCCGGCCTGCCGCACCCCGCCCGGTCCGAACGTCCCGCCGTAATGGGTGGCGTGGCGGTCCATGGCGATCCAGGTCTCGACCCGGCCTGCCGCGCCGGCCGGGTCCTCGGCGGCGGCCCGCACCTCGAGCCGCAGCGTCTCGGCGAGTTCCTCCCGCAGGAACGCCGCCGTCTGCCAATAGACGAAGCCGAACATGGCCAGCGCCAGGAGCGCGGACCACAGGGCGATGCCAAGCGCCCAGCGGAAGGTGGTGGAGCGCAGAAGATCCGTCATTCGACCGGGCATCGCGGTTCAGTCATCCGGAGGGTCGGTCATCGGGCGAGCCGGTCATCAGGCGAGCCGGTCATCAGGGATGAGCGTGAAGCCGATGCCGCGCACGCTGTGGATCACCGGCGGCTCGCCGGCCGCCTCCAGCTTGCGGCGGAGGCGGCCGAGATGCACGTCGATGAGGTTGGATCTCGGGGTGAAGCGGTAGTTCCAGACCTCCTCGAACAGCAGCGCGCGGGTCACGACCTGACCGGGACGGCGCATCAGGTATTCGAGCAGGGTGAGCTCCCGCGGCAGCAGGTCGAGGTCGCGGCTGCCGCGCCGGCCCTTCCCGGCGATCAGGTCGATCTCCAGGCTGCCGACCCGCAGCAGCGTCTCGCGGGTATCGGCCGGACGGCGCAGCAGCGCCTCGATGCGTGCGGCGAGTTCGGCCAGCACGAACGGCTTGGCGAGGTAGTCGTCGCCTCCCGCCCGCAGGCCGCGGATGCGTTCGTCGACATCGGCGAGGGCCGAGAGCACCAGGGCCGGCGTGCGGTCGCCGGCGCCGCGCAAGGATTGCAGCAGCGTCAGGCCGTCGAGACCCGGCAGCATCCGGTCGAGGATGATCGCGTCCCACGGCTCCCCCCGCGCGCGCTCCGCCCCCTCCGGCCCGGTCGCCGCCCAGGCGACCGCGTGCCCGCGTCCGCGCAGGTCGCTCAAGATCTCCTCCGCCGTCGCGGTGTCGTCCTCGATCAGCAGCAGCTTCGCCACGGCTTCACCTCCGGCCTGCGGAGCGGGTTTGACTCGGAATGCACGCGTCGTCGCTGCGGAAATGCCAGGATGAACGCGAATTTAATGGCGACGGCTCGCGTCGCCCATAGGTGTTGGACATATTCCAATCTGGCAGGGCGAGAGGGGCCGTGATCCTGGCCGTCGAGACCGTCGCGCGCGTCGCCGAGAGCGAGGTGCCTTCACCCAAGCCTATGAATCAGGCCCCGGCCGTGCGGCCGTCGGGCCCGGGCGAGCCGCCGCGGCGCGGCCTCGTCCTGATCGCGGGTCTCCTCACGCTCGGCGCCGCCGGCTGGTTCTGGCGTGACCGCGCCGAGACGACCCTCGCTCCCGTCCTCGCCACGCTCGGCCTCGCGACACCGGTCCAAGCTCCCGCCGCGGAGGAGGCCGCCACCCCGGCCGATCCGACGTTCGTGACCCTCGACGGGGCCGGCCAGGCCCGCATCGGGCTCGCCTTCGGGACGGCCGAGACCCGCCGCATCGTCCTGCCGGTGCGGGCGCCGGGCACGATCGCCTTCGACGAGCGCCGCGTCACCCACCTGAAGCCCCGCACCCCCGGGCGCGTGCTGACCCTCGCGGTGCAGCCGGGCGATCCCGTGCGGGAAGGCCAGACCCTCGCCACCCTCGACGCCGCAGGACTCCTCGACGCCCGCAACGGCTTGGCGGAAGCGCAGGCCAGTCTCGCCGAGGCGCAGGCGACCGAGCGCGTCGCCGAGCTCAACCTGAAGCGCGGCCAGGACCTGCTGAAAGTCCTGGGCATGGCCCAGGCCGAGGTCGATCGCCGCCAGGTCGACCTCGCGAAGGCGCATGCCGGGACGCTGGCGGCGAAGGCCAAGGTCGATCTCTATTCGGCGCAATACGCCCGGCTCGCCCCGGAGCCCGGGGCGCCTGCCGGCACCAGCGCCATCGTGTCGCCGATCGACGGCGTCGTGACGGCGAGCGGCATCACCCTCGGCGAGGTGATCGATACCGATCACGACGCCTTCACGGTGGCCGATCCGTCGCGGATCCAGGTGCTGGCGAACCTCTACGGCCGCGACATCGCGGCGGTGAAGGCGGGTGACGCCGCCGCCATCCAGGCGCCGGTGCCGGACCATCCGCGCTTCGAGGGCCGCGTCCGCTCGGTCAACGCCGCGATCGACCCGGCCACCAGCACCGCCCCGGCCCGCATCGAAGTCGCCAACCCGAGGGGCGAATTGCGCGCGAACATGTTCGTGTCGGTCGAGATCGCGGCCGATCTCGGGCGCGAGGGCGTGACCATTCCGGCCGCCGCCGTGCAGCAGACTGCGGACGGGCCGGTGGCCTTCGTGCGGACGGCCGCCGACCGGTTCGAGAAGCGGGCGCTCGCCCTCGGGGTGCAGCGGGCCGACTGGGTCGAAGCGACGAAGGGCGTGGCGCCCGGCGAGACGGTCGTGACCCAAGGCAGCTTCGGCCTCAAGGCGATCCTGCTGCGCGGCCTCCTCGGCTCGACGGATTGACGGCGCGATGCAGGCCTGGTTCGCCCTCCTGATCCGACGCCGCTGGCTCGTGCTGGTGGTGGCGCTGGCGGCCGCCGCCGGCGGCATCGTCACCCTGCGGGGCCTGCCGATCGACGTGGTGCCGGACATCTCGCCCAAGCAGGTGATGATCCTGACGCTCTCGCCCGGGCTCGGTCCCCTCGAGGTGGAGCGCCTGGTCAGCTTCCCCGTCGAGAGCGCGATGGCGGGTGCGCCGGGGCTCACCGGCATCCGCTCGACCTCGCGCTTCGGCGTCTCGGCGGTCTACGTCACCTTCGACGAGGCGATGTCGATCACCGAGGCACGCGCCCAGGTCTTCCAGCGCCTGCCCCAGGCCAAGGCGATGATGCCGGCCGGCGTCGGCGACCCGCAGATGGGCCCGATGGCGACGGGCTTGGGCGAGATCTACCAGTTCGAATTGCGCGGGCCGGCCACCTCGCCGATGGAGCTCAAGCGCCTCCTGCAATGGACGATCGCGCCGCGGCTCAAGCTCACCCCCGGCATCGCCGACGTGAACATCTATGGCGGGCAGTTGCCGACCTACGAGGTCCGGGTCTCGGCCGAGAGCCTGCAGCGTTACGGCGTCACCCTGGGCCAGGTCTACACGGCGATCGCCGACAACAATCTCGCGCGGGGCGGCGCGTATCTCGAGCACAACGACCAGCAGGAGGTGATCCGCGGCCTCGGCCTCGCGACGGGTCCGGAGGACATCGCCCGGATCGTGGTGGCGACCCGTCCCGGCGGCGTGCCGGTGACGATCGCGAGCCTCGGCGAGGTGGTGGAGGCGCCGAAGGTCCGCCTCGGCGCGGTGACCCGCGACGCCGCCGGCGAGACGGTGGTCGGCATCGCCATGATGCAGCAGGGCGAGAATGCCAGCGCCGTCGTCGAGCGGGTGAAGGCGACCATCGAGGAGTTGCGCCCGCTCCTGCCTCCCGGCATCGCGATCCGGCCGTATTACGACCGCTCGGCCCTGGTCGAGCGCACGATCCACACCGTCGCCCACAACCTCGTCGAAGGGGCGGTGCTGGTGATCGTGGTGCTGCTCCTGCTGCTCGGCAACCTGCGGGCCGGGCTGGTGGTGGCGGCCGCGATCCCGCTCTCGATGCTGCTCGCCTTCGCGGGGATGCGGGTGCTGGGCCTGTCGGGCAATCTGATGAGCCTGGGCGCCCTCGATTTCGGTCTCATCGTCGACGGTGCCGTGGTGATGATCGAGACGGTGCTGCGCGCCCGCGGCGAGCATCCGGAGCGCCCGGCCCACACCGTCATCCGCGACGCGGCGGCGGATGTGGCGAAGCCCGTGACGGTCGCGGTGGCGATCATCATCCTGGTCTACCTGCCGGTGCTCGCCCTCGACGGAGTGGCCGGCAAGATGTTCCGGCCGATGGCGCTCACCGTGATCCTGGCTCTCGCCGGCTCGCTCCTCCTCACCCTGACCGTGATGCCCGCGCTCGCCGCCCTGGTCCTCTCGGGGCGCGGAATCGGCGAGCGCGAGACACGCCTCGTCCACGGGATGCGGCGCGTCTACACCCCGGTGCTGCTCTTCGCCGGGCGGCGGGCGGGACCCACGGTCCTCGTCACGCTCGCGCTCTTTGCCGGCAGCTGCGTCCTCGCGACCCGGCTCGGCGGCGAGTTCCTGCCGAAGCTCTCCGAGGGCTCGATCGTCGTCACCTCGGAGAAGCTGCCGGGCATCAGCCTCGACGCCTCGCTCCGGACGATGCGCCGGATCGAGGCGGTGCTGCGGTCGTTCCCCGAGGTGAAGCAGGTGGTCTCGCTCACCGGCAGCGCCGAGATCCCGACCGACCCGATGGGCGTCGAATCGACCGACAGCTTCATCACGCTGACCGACCCCCGGAGCTGGACCACGGCGAAGGATCAGGACGGCCTCGTCGCGGCATTCGGCGAGCGCCTGCGCCAGGAGGTGCCGGGCGTCGCCTATGCGTTCTCGCAGCCGATCCAGATGCGGATGGACGACCTGCTGGAGGGCGTGCGCGGCGACGTGGCGATCAGCCTCTACGGCGACGACCTCGGCGTGCTGAAGGACAAGGCGCACGCCATCGTGCGGGCGGTCTCGGGTGTGCCGGGCGCCACGGACGTGAAGGCCGAGGCCCAGGCCGGGATGCCGGCCCTGTCGGTCACGGTCGACCGGCCGGCGGCATCCCGCTACGGGGTCAGCGCCAGCGACATCCTCGACGTCGTCGAGGCGATCGGCGGCCGGCCGTCGGGCCAGGTCTACCGCGACGACAACGCCATCACCGACATCGTGGTGCGGCTCTCCGGTGCCGATCGCGCCGATCTCGAGCGGGTGCGCGCCCTGCCGGTGGGCCGCGGCGGCAAGCTCGCCGTGCCGCTCTCCCTCGTCGCCTCGGTCGAGGTCGCGACCGGCCCGGCCCAGGTCAGCCGCGAGCGGCTGCAGCGCCGCATCTCGGTCCAGGCCAATGTGCGCGGCCGCGACGTGCAGAGCTTCGTCGCCGCGGCACAAGAGGCCGTGAAGGCCCAAGTGACGTTGCCGCCGCGCTATTCGCTGGTCTGGACCGGCCAGTTCCAGAACCTGCAGGAGGCGACCGCCCGGCTCGCCGTGGTGGTGCCGGCGGCGCTCGCGGCGATCCTGGTGCTCCTCGTGCTGCTGTTCTCCGACCTCCGGGTGGCGGGCCTGATCTTCCTCAACGTGCCGGTGGCGGCGACCGGCGGCATCCTGGCGCTCTATGCCCGCGGCCTGCCGTTCTCGGTCTCGGCGGCGATCGGCTTCATCGTCACCTTCGGCATCGCGGTGCTGAACGGCGTGGTGCTCATGAGCACCCTGCGCGACCTCGAACGCGCCGGCCTCGACGCGCGCGCGGCCGCCACCGAGGCGGCGGAGCGTCGCCTGCGCCCGGTCATGACGACGGCCCTCGTGGCCACGCTCGGCTTCCTGCCGATGGCGCTCTCGACCAGCGCCGGCGCCGAGGTGCAGCGCCCGCTGGCCACCGTCGTGATCGGCGGGCTCGTGACGGCGACGGGCCTGACGCTGCTGGTGCTGCCGGCGCTCTACCCGCTCGTCATGCAGTGGCGGTTGCTCGCCCGACGCCCGTCGACGGACGATTCCGCTGGGGCGAGGGGAGCCGAACAGGAGACGACGTCCGACGCGTCGTGATCGTCGCACGCCGCGCAGCGTTGCGCGTCAGGGGCTTGCGCGTCCGAGCCTCCCCGGCCGCCGCTCGGGAGGCCGGTTCGAGGCGCGAGGCGCAGGACCGGGATCACGGGGCGCGGCACTCCATCGCCTCCGCGGCCTCGATGACGCTGAGGGCCCTGCGCCGGACTTCCAGGGACGTGCTCGGATCGTCGGACACGACGGCCGCCTCACGTTTGAGCGTCGCATCGCAGGCGCACGACCTGTAGCCGGCCGTGTCGTAGCAGGCATCATGGCGCATGCACGCGGCATCGAGGTCGTCGGTCGGGGGCAAGCCCTCCCCACGCTGCCCTTTCCCGCAGTAATTGCCGTGGAACAGCTCCTTGCCGGCGACGACCCGACCGAGATCGCCCTTCGGCGGAGCCGGCGCCTCGGTGCGGCCGCCGGGATTGAGTTCGTTCGCTGGTCCGCCGGCCCTGGATCCGGAGGCGCGGAGCGTCTTCGGGATGCCGGAGCGCGCTCCGGGCTCGTTCAGGGGCTCGCCGGCCCGCCCATTCGGCTCGGCGCTGTCCGGCTGCGGCTGCGGCGGTCCTGGACGTGGCTCGCCGTCCTCGACGGAGGCTGAGGGCGCGTCCGCCGCCCCCTGGGCCAGGACCGCGTGCGGGCTGGTCGCGAGCAGCAGTCCAAGAAGGGCGAGAAGAGGCGTTCTCATGAATGCTCCAGTTCGGCAGCCCCCTCAACTCGACGCTTGAGCGTCCCGTTCCGAAGCGCGCCCGGTCCGCGGGTGGAGGAGGCTTCACCCGGCGCGCTTGTGAATTGGGCGTCTTGGGCCGCCCATGAGGGCCCGCTTGGTCGGAGATGGCTTCCCTCCTCGCTCTCGTTTCGACCAGATCCGCAGAACCCGACCCGCTTGCGGTGGATCAAGGCAGGGAGCCGCGACACCCGCAGAGTGCAGGCGCCGGCCGTCGAGGGCCGGCGCGGTGCCGGCCGGTGGTGGGAGGGCCGA
>JAEWKL010000907.1 GCA_023386115.1 Pseudomonadota bacterium | reverse complement strand
GCCCTGTCGCTGGCGCAGCTGCGCCCGCCGGCCGGGCGCGGCGCCCGCCACCTCCTGCAGGTCCGGGACGGCGAGGTGCTCCTCGTCGACGAAAGCTACAACGCCAACCCGGCCTCGGTCCGGGCGGCGCTGAGCACCCTTGCCGGGGTCGAGGCCGCCGGCCGCCGCATCGCGGTCCTCGGCGACATGATGGAGCTCGGGGCGGACGCGCCCCGCCTGCATCGCGAGCTGGCGCAGGCGGTGGAGGAGCACGGCATCGACCTCGTCTTCACTGCCGGCCCGTTGATGCAGGAGCTGTTCGAGGCGCTGCCGACCGCCCGCCGCGCCGGCGCCCGCGCCAGCTCGGCCGAACTCGTCGACCCGGTGATCGCGGCCCTGCGGCCCGGCGACGCCGTGATGGTCAAGGGCTCGAACAGCACCCGCATGGGCCGGATCGTCGAGGCGCTCAAGGCTCGCTACGGCGGACTTACGGACCAGGATCGCGCCGTCGGCCGGTCCGGCTGAGCCAACCTTCAGGATTCTGTCGCAGCGTTGCGGGCATAAGCCCGACGTTGCCGCTCGCCTACGATCGGATGCCTTCGGGATGCTCTACCTCCTCTCAGACCTGAGCGGCGTGTTCTCGCCGCTCAACGTCTTCCGCTACATCACCTTCCGGACCGGCGGCGCGCTGTTCACGGCGGGCTTCTTCGTGTTCTGGTTCGGGCCCTGGATCATCTCGCTGCTGCGCCTGCGCCAGGGCAAGGGCCAGCCGATCCGCGAGGACGGCCCGCAATCGCACCTCCTGACCAAGCGCGGCACCCCCACCATGGGCGGGCTGATGATCCTGGCCGGCGTGATGGTGGCGGTGCTGCTCTGGGCCAACCCGCGCAACCACTATGTCTGGATCGTCATGATGGTGACGCTGGGCTTCGGCGCGATCGGCTTCTACGACGACTACCTCAAGGTCACGAAGCAGAGCCACAAGGGCTTCTCCGGCAAGTTCCGCCTCGGCCTCGAAGCCCTGATCGCGATCGCCGCCTGCATCGCGGTGGCGGAATACTCCGCGCCGGGCCTCGCCTACCGGCTCGCCTTTCCGGTCTTCAAGGACGCGATCATCAATCTCGGCCTGTTCTACGTCGCCTTCGCGGGCTTCGTGATCGTGGGGGCGGGCAACGCGGTCAACATCACCGACGGCCTCGATGGCCTCGCCATCGTGCCGGTGATGATCGCCGCGGCCACCTTCGGGATCATCGCCTACCTCGTCGGCAACGTGATCTACGCCTCGTACCTCCAGGTGAACTACGTCCCGGGCACCGGCGAGCTGGCGGTGGTCTGCGGCGCACTGATCGGGGCGGGCCTCGGCTTCCTGTGGTTCAACGCGCCGCCGGCCCAGATCTTCATGGGCGATACCGGCTCGCTGGCGCTCGGCGGGCTTCTCGGCACCGTCGCGGTGGCGACCAAGCACGAGATCGTGCTCGGCATCGTCGGCGGCCTGTTCGTGCTGGAGATCCTGTCCGTCATCATCCAGGTCGCCTCGTTCAAGCTCACCGGCAAGCGCGTGTTCCGCATGGCGCCGATCCACCACCATTTCGAGCAGAAGGGCTGGAAGGAGCCGCAGGTGGTGATCCGGTTCTGGATCATCGCGGTGGTGCTGGCGCTGCTGGGTCTGGCGACGCTGAAGCTGCGGTAGCAGACGATATCTTGCCCTCGGCTCGAATCACCTCCCGAGCCGGAGCACGTGATCGACACTGTCTGACATCCTCTCCCTTTCCGGGCCCGGAAAGGGAAGGCGCCTGGGCGACCGGCACGGCACAGCTTGACGAAGCCTGGCTCCGCGTCTCACTAACCGCCGAGAGACACGCGCCGGGTCCCGGCCCGGCGCCGCCCGGCGAAGGTCTAATCGACGCATGACACCCTCCACCACCTTCGCCGGCCAATCCGTCGCCCTGTTCGGGCTCGGCGGCTCGGGCATCGCCACGGCGCTCAGCCTCAAGGCCGGCGGCGCCCGGGTGATCGCCTGCGACGACAACCCGGCGCGGATGGAGGCGGCGGCCCGGGAGGGCATCGAGACCGGCGACCTGCGGCAGGCCGGGTGGACAGGGTTCGCCGCGCTCATCCTCGCCCCCGGCGTGCCCCTGACTCACCCCGCGCCGCACTGGACGGTGGATCTCGCCAAGGGCGCCGGCGTCCCGGTCATCGGCGACATCGAACTCTTCTGCCGCGAGCGCGCGGCTCTCTGCCCCGAGGCGCCCTTCGTCGCCATCACCGGCACCAACGGCAAGTCGACCACCACGGCGCTGATCGCCCACGTGTTGGCGCAGGCCGGCCTCGACGTGCAGATGGGCGGCAATATCGGCACGGCGATCCTGTCGCTGGCACCGCCCTCGGCCCATCGGGTCCACGTGATCGAGCTGTCCTCGTTCCAGATCGACCTGACGCCGTCGCTCGCGCCGTCGATCGGGGTGCTGCTCAACCTCACGCCCGACCATCTCGACCGTCACGGCGACATGACGCATTACGCCGCCATCAAGGAGCGGCTGGTGGCCGGCGCCGCCCACGCGATCGTCGGGGTCGACGACCCGTTCTGCCGCGCCATCGCGGAGCGCCGGATCGGCCCGCTGACCCGGGTGCATGTCGGCGAGGCGGGGGAGGGGCCCGGGATCCTCGCCCGCAACGGGGTCGTCATCGACGGGCTCCGGGAGCCAGCGGAGCCGGTGGCGGATCTCTCGGGCATCGGGTCCCTGCGCGGCGCCCATAACTGGCAGAACGCCGCCATCGCCTACGCGGTCGCCCGTGAGCTGGGTGTCACGGCGGACGTCTTCGCGGCGGCGCTCGCGACCTTCCCGGGGCTTCCGCACCGGATGGAGGAGGTCGGCCGCCGCGGCGGCGTCCTGTTCATCAACGATTCGAAGGCCACCAACGCCGATTCGACCGAGAAGGCGCTCTCGGCCTTCCAGCGCATCCACTGGATCCTCGGCGGCAAGCCGAAGGAGGGCGGGATCGCGAGCCTCGCGCCGTACTTCCCCCGGGTCGCCCACGCCTACCTGATCGGTGCGGCGACCGAGGATTTCGCCGCCACCCTCGATGGGCGGGTGCCGTTCAGCCGCTGCGGCACGCTCAGCAAGGCGGTCGCCGAGGCCGCCGCCGCCGCGGAGCGGGATGGAATGCCTGAGCCGGTGGTGCTGCTTTCGCCAGCCTGCGCCTCCTATGACCAGTTCCGCAGCTTCGAGGATCGCGGCGACCAGTTTCGCGCCTTGGTCGGCTCGCTACCTGCCCCTTGATCAACCAGCAAGAGCTTCGCTTCTCGCTCCCATGCTTCATGAGTGTCACTCATACGAAGCCTTGGCGAATGATATCATAGCTTGATCGATTTTCGTCCTCGGCGAACGTAAATACTGTTTTCCCGATGTCGCATTTCCAGCCGGCGTTTGACAAAATATTCAGGAGTTCTTTTCTATTTTGCTCTGAAGTGCCTCTGCAAAAGGTTATCGATTTCAAGATATGCATTTCAAAAGGTTGATACATGCCATGCAGTAATTCTGATTTATGCCCACAAACCCGCCATTCCTTCTCAGCGGCCCAATCCGTATGCTTGACGCACATGCGAGCGACAGTCTGCTCTTGATCTCCACCAAAAGGATTCCATATGAATGGTCGATCTCTGTAAATAATAGGTGATATTTTGTTGAAGGGAGGTTCGTTAGTATGGAATTCAAGGCAAACACCTTCATTCCTTCCAGCATAGTTATAGCACATCAAGGGGGAACTCGAATTTATTGTTAGGGAGAATATGCGTATATTTTCTAAATCAATGTTTCTCTGACTGCGTTTAAAACTAGCATTTTCAGTATTGCCAACGCTCTTGAAAAAATGCCACATCATTTCTACATGTTCGTCTTCAGATAAATTACTGAAAATCCGCTGCGCTTCGCGCGCGGCGCTGCCATAGTGGCTTTCTACGATGCGTTGTGTTCCATCGTAGATCGGTCTTCTCCGCATCGAGCGATACAAGTCGCGGATCGCTTGCTCATCCCATTTAAACCATACGTCGTAATATCCTTCGCAAGGATCATTTAAATCCGCATATTTAGGAAAGTAGAAGCGCTTGTCTCGAAAAGACTGTAGTAGGCGGTCCGTAATTTCACAATATCTGTAGATCGTAGATGGCCACCGGCACTTCTTTGATTCTGTCTCAATAGCCTCCGCGATAGTTTCTGGCCCACGAGGACCAAATAGAAATTCCATCAGCATGTTTGAAACACCTGCGCGAGATAGGATAGTATAGCGCACCAACGGATATTTTCAAGATTATAATACAACGGCATGATCCGTTTTATGTCTTCGCAAAGCAGGAAATAATAAGCATTTAGACTGAAAATAAATAGCACTCATGAGTTATTGGAAGGATCATTATTTTAATAATAATCAAATAAATTGCCTATTACGGTCATTTTATTGAGCGATGAATTGAATTTCACAAAATATATATTTATGTTATCATTCAATATACTTCCAATTGTCGCCAAGACGCGAGATCTGACAGCCCATTTCCAGTTCGCGCAAATCGGCGTATGTCGCTTCGCACCGAGCCGGCCGAATCCTCTCACATCATCGTGCCAGCTCATTCATGCGCTTCCCCCGCGGTGTCATGCTGCCCCCCCAACGCCTCCTGCCCGCCGAGACTCCGGCCACGCCCGGCCATGCCCCGCATCGGCCCGGTCCGCGCAAGATCATCAGCTGGAACCTGCTGCGGCGGACCGGCGCGACCGTCGATGCTCTCGAGGCGCTGATCGCGCACGAGAAGCCGGACCTGCTCCTGATGCAGGAGGCGACCGTCGACATCACCGAGCTGCAGGCTCGGGTCGGCGGGCACTATGCCTGGGCGCCGCTGCCGCGCCGCATCCACGGCCTCGCCATGTGGAGCCCGACGCCCTGGCCGCGTCCGCCCGAGGTCGTGGCCCTGCCTTCGGGCGCCCTGATCGACCGGGTCTGCCAGATCCTCGATCTCGGCACCTTCGGGGTCGCCAATGTCCATCTGTCGCACGGCCAGGTGCTGAACCGGCGCCAGCTGCGCCGCATCGCCCAGCACTTGCCGGTGCGTGCCGCGGTGCTCGGCGACTACAACATCGTCGGGCCGGCCCTGCTGCCGGGCTTCCACGATGTCGGGCCGCGCCACCCGACTCACGCCATGGTCGACCTCGTGCCCCTGCGCCTCGACCGGTGCCTCGTGCGCGGGCTGACCTGCCGGGGCCAGGCGGTGCTGCCCCGCGGCGCCTCCGACCACCGGCCGATCGTGGTCCATCTCGAGCCCGGTAACCCGCAGGGCAAGCGCGAGCCCCGACGAGAGGCGCTTCGCGACCGGATCGAGGCGTTTCGCGACCGGGCCGAGGATTTCCGCCAGCGCGCGCCGCTCAAAGATATGGCAGCAGCAATCGCACGCCGGCGTCGCGCAGGCGCACGGCCATTCCGCGAGAGTTGAGATCCGCGATCGTCAGGCGCTGCTCCATCTTGGCCCGCATCAGTCCGTCGAGGTCGGCCGCGAAGTCGGTGTCGTAGACCTCGACATTGAGCTCGAAGTTGAGCCGGAAGCTGCGGCTGTCCCAGTTCGCGCTCCCGACGAAGCACCAGGCATCGTCGACCACCATCAGCTTGGAATGGTCGAAGGGCGGCCGGTCGAGCCAGATCCGCACGCCGGCTTCCAGGAGCGGGCCGACATGGGCCCGCGTCGCCCAGTCGACCACCCGGTGGTTGCTCGCCTGCGGGATGATGACGTCGACGGTGACGCCGCGCATCGCCGCGAGGCTCAAGGCCGTCAGCAGCATCTCGCTCGGCAGGAAGTACGGCGTGGCGAGGCGCACCGAGCGCCGAGCGGACGCGACCGCCTCCAGCACCACGAACTCGATCTTCTCGATATCGGCGTCGGGCCCTGACGTGACGACCCGAGCGAGCGATGCGCCCGCCGGCGGGATCTCCGGGAACCAGGCCGGCCCCTCCAGATCCTCGCCCTTGACGAAGGCCCAGTCGCGCCAGAACGCCTGGGCGAGCTGGCCGACCACCGGGCCGTCGATGCGGAAATGGCTGTCGCGCACCGGCTCCGGCGGATCCTTCGCCATGACGTTCTCGTCGGCGATGTTGACCCCGCCGACGAAGCCGACCCGGCCGTCGACCAGAAGAAGCTTCTTGTGGGTGCGCAGGTTCAGGAACGGCATCCGCCAGGGCAGCGCCGAGTGCATGAACAGGCCGGCCGGGATTCTCAAGCGCCGCAGCCGCCGGTACATCGCCGGGAAGAAGTAGCCGCTGCCGATCCCGTCGATCAGCACGCAGACCGCGACGCCCCGCGCCTTGGCGACGGCGAGCGCGTCGGCGAAAGCCCGGCCGCTGTCGTCGTCGCGCATGATGTAGCTCGAGAGCGCCACGCTCGTCCGCGCCTCGCCGATCGCCGCCAGCATCGCCGGGTACGCTTCATCGCCGTGGCGATAGCGCCGGATGCGGTTGCCGGCCACCAGCGGCAGGCCGCTGATCCGCTGCACCGCCTGCTTCAGGGGCTGGAACGCCTCGGGCACCTCGGCCACCGGCGGCGGGGGGGCGCCGGGCCGCGGACCGGGTAGCACTGGCAGGCGGCGGGCGCGCCGGCTCACCCGGTTGATGCCGAACATCACGTAGAGCAGGCTGCCGAGCAGCGGCGAGAGCCAGGCGAGGCCGATCCAGCCGATCGCCGCGCTCACCTCGCGCTTGTTCATCAGCGCGTGCACCGTGACGACGACCGCGATGGCGAGGCCGATCGGCGCCAGCACGTCGGCCCGGATCGAGGTCAGGATCCCGAGCCAGCGGTAGATCTCGTGTTCCACACGGCCTCCTGCCGGCGTTGTCCGGGGATGCGTCCGAGGCAGGACACAGCGCGGAATCCCCTCTCCCGTGTGGGAGAGGGGTAGGGGCGATCGTAGATCGCGCGAGGGTGCGACGGTTCTGAGTCGAACTCAGACTGCCCCGCTGCCAGCACGACGCTCCCAGCTTTGCACTGAAGCGCGCCCCCCTCACGCGGGATCTTCGATCCCCCGGCCCCTCTCCCACTCGGGAGGGGGGACCCCGCGCCTCATCCGGTCCCGGATCCGTCCTCCCGGATACGGGACGACGACCCGGGAATCCACTTGAGCAAGCGGCCCGTCCACCGCCCCATAAAAAATCCCCCGCCCGGGGCGGGGCGAGGGACGAACATCTCAGATTGTCACATCTCAGATTGTTATGGAGCCGATCAGGCGCTCAGTGCTTCCTTGGCCCGCTCCGCCCGCTTGCGGTCGTTCGGGTCGAGCACGGCCTTGCGCAGGCGGATCGACTTCGGGGTCACCTCGACCAGCTCGTCGTCCTGGATCCAGGCGAGCGAGCGCTCGAGGGTCATGCGGATCGGCGGGGTCAGGCGCACCGCCTCGTCCTTCGAGGTGGTGCGGATGTTGGTGAGCTTCTTGCCCTTGAGCACGTTGACCTCGAGGTCGTTCTCGCGGTTGTGCTCGCCGATGATCATGCCCTGGTAGACCTTCCAGCCCGGCTCGATCATCATCGGGCCGCGATCCTCGAGGTTCCACAGCGCGTAGGCCACCGCCTCGCCCTGGTCGTTCGACATCAGCACGCCGTTGCGGCGGCCGGCGATCTCGCCCTTGTAGGGCTCGTAGGCCTTGAACAGCCGGTTCATGATCGCGGTGCCGCGGGTGTCGGTCATCAGCTCGCCCTGGTAGCCGATCAGGCCGCGGGTCGGAGCGTGGAAGACCAGGCGCAGTCGGTTGCCGCCCGACGGACGCATCTCGATCATGTCGGCCTTGCGCTCCGACATCTTCTGCACGACGACGCCGGAATACTCCTCGTCGACGTCGATCACGACCTCCTCGACCGGCTCCAGCGTCTCGCCGGCCTCGTCCTTCTCGAACACGACGCGGGGGCGCGACACCGCGATCTCGAAGCCCTCGCGGCGCATGGTCTCGATCAGGATCGCGAGCTGCAATTCACCGCGGCCCGAGACGTAGAACGAATCCTTGTCGGCGGCTTCCTCGATCTTGAGCGTGACGTTGCCCTCGGCCTCCTTGAACAGGCGGTCGCGGATCATGCGGCTCGTGACCTTGTCGCCCTCGGTGCCGGCGAGAGGCGAGTCGTTCACGATGAACGACATCGTCACGGTCGGCGGGTCGATCGGCTGGGCCTGGATCGGAGTCTCGACCTGCGGGTCGCAGAAGGTGTCGGCGACGGTGCCCTTTACGAGACCGGCGATCGACACGATGTCGCCCGCCTCGCCGACCTCGATCGGCTGGCGCTCCAGGCCGCGGAAGGCCAGGATCTTCGAGACGCGGCCGGTCTCCACGACCTTGCCCTCACGGTCGAGGACCTTGATCTGCTGGTTCGGCTTCACCGTGCCCGAGGCGATGCGGCCGGTGATGATGCGGCCGAGGAAGGGGTTCGCCTCGAGCAGGGTGCCGAGCATCCGGAACGGGCCGTCCTCGGTCTTGGCCGGCGGCACGTGCTCGAGCACCAGGTCGAAGAGGGGGGCGAGGCCATCCTCCTGCGAGCCTTCCGGCGTGGTTGCCATCCAGCCGTTGCGGCCCGACCCGTAAAGGATCGGGAAGTCGAGCTGCTCGTCGGTGGCGTCGAGCGCCGCGAACAGGTCGAATACCTCGTTCACCACCTCGGTGATGCGGGCGTCGGGACGGTCGACCTTGTTGACCGCCACGATCGGCCGCAGGCCGATCTTGAGCGCCTTCGAGACCACGAACTTGGTCTGCGGCATCGGGCCTTCGGCGGCGTCGACCAGCACGATCACGCCGTCGACCATCGACAGGATGCGCTCGACCTCGCCGCCGAAATCGGCGTGGCCGGGGGTGTCGACGATGTTGATCCGGGTGTCCTTCCAGACCACCGAGGTGGCCTTGGCCAGGATGGTGATGCCACGCTCCTTCTCGAGGTCGTTCGAGTCCATCGCGCGCTCCTCGACCCGCTGGTTCTCGCGGAACGAGCCGGATTGCTGGAGCAGCTTGTCGACCAGGGTCGTCTTGCCATGGTCGACGTGGGCGATGATGGCGATATTGCGCAGCTTCATGGGATATCCGAAGCAAACAAAGCCCGGCACGCCGCGGGCCGCCAGGATGGCAGCCGGACGCATCGAGCCGGGGAAGAACTGTTGCGTCGCAATATAAGGTGTGGCGCCTCTCCGCAAGGGGGCGCTCGTCTCAAGGAGCGTCACTCCGCCGCGGCGGAGAGCGGGTCCGGTCCACGGTCGTGGTCGTGCGTCTGGCGCTCCAGCAGCACCGCGCGGCGCTCCGCGATGGCCCGCCTCGCCTGGTCGAGGCCGAGGGTGAAGGCCGCCACCCCGGCATTGTCGATGGCGCCGGTCCCGGCCCGGGCGAGCGCCGCGGCCAGGATCTCGTCGGCCTGCCGTTCGAGGTCGGCGAGCTCCAGCACGTCCTCGACGTCGCGGCTCGCCCGCACGATGGCGAGGAGCTGGCGCAAGAGCGCCATGTCCCGGGCCCGCGAGCGGTTGGCCGCCCGCGACACCAGGGTGGCGGCGGCGGACCCTAAGATCGAGACGCACATCACCATCAGGTAGAACCAGTCGCCGTAGCGCTCGAAGAAGCTCTCGACCTCGCCCTCGTAATAGGCCTGCGCCCCGGGATGGACCGGAAGCGACGCGCTCTTCGAGGTGTCGGGCGCCTCGATCTGGTTGGCGAGCGGCACCTCGACGGCGAGGCCCGGCCGGTTGACGAAGAGCAGGCGGGTCAGCTCGGAGACCACGGAATCGGACAGGTGCGCCTGGGCCACCAGCCGATGGCTGACCCCGATCGTGGTGACGGTCTCGGCCGGGCGCGGCGGCGTGCCGCCGAAGGTGCCGCGGGCGATCTCGACGCTCTCCAGGGCCGGCCAGCGCCGGGCCAGCACCGCCGCCTCGCCGATCGGGATGAAGTTCGGGGTGCCGCCCGCCTTGGCGATGCTCGCCACCACGTCGCCGGCGGTGCGCCCGGTGAGCGGGCTCACCACCATCACGGCGTCGACCCGATGCTCGCGCAAGGCCTCGCCGGCCTCGTGCCCGTCGCCGATCGGCTCCAGCGAGACGGCGTCGGCCGGGATGTCGTAATGCTCCAGGATGGTGGCGAGCAGCCGGGTGTTGCCGGACGGGTTGCGCACGATCCCGACCCGGCGCCCGCGCAGGTCGGGCACGGCGGCGAGCGACGGATCGGTCGTCAGCAGCAGCACGGCGTTGCGATGCAGGATCGCCACCGTCTGGGTGTTCGCCGGGATGCCGACATCGGAGCGCACGACCGCGAGGTCGGCCTTGCCCCGCTCGGCCAGGCCCGCGCTCTCGGCGACGCCCCCCGTCGCGACGGGCCGCAGGCGCACGTCCTCGTGGGTGCGGGCCAGCGACTGCGCCACCGCCGCGACGAGGCGCGCATCCTCGCTTCCCGACGGGCCGACCGCGACGCGCAGGGTCGTCGGCTGCCCGAGCCACTGATAGGCGAGCAGGGCCGTCGCCACGAGGGCGAGAAGAGTCGCGAGGACGATGGGGCCGTGGCGCCGCATGGGGCATCAATGGCGGGCCGGGGCGGGGTTCGGCAATTCGGCCGATTGGCGCGGGAGACAGTCGCGCCCGAACGCCTCGTGGCGGGCATGATCTTCGCCACACGTTCACGTAGGATCGCGCGACAGATCACCGATCGTCCGCGTCGCGTGCGGATGGCAGGAGGGAGGGGCCGATGGAGCGCCCACTCGGCGAAACGGCCAGGCTGGTGAAGGAGGCCACGCAGCACGTCGTCGGCAACGATGTGCCGGTGGATGCCTGGCTTCAGGAGACATCCACCTTCGACGGGGACGATGCCGTCAAGATCGTCGTTCTGTTTCCCGGCTCGACGATCGCCGAGATCAGCGGACGACAGCTCATCGACATCATGGTGAGTATCAGGCAAATGATGTCACGGTCCGGCGATCTGAGATTTCCACTCGTGAGCTTCGCCAGGTTGGAAGATGCGCCGGAGCTGAGCCGTGCTCGATATCGCGCATCTGCTTGAGCAGGCGGAACGCCTCGCCGCGAGCGACGGCGCGGATCGGGCTCGCTCGACCGACCTGCGCCGTGCGGTGTCCACCGCCTACTACGCCGTCTTTCATGCAGGCCTCATCGCCGCGGCCGACTTGATCTCGGGCGAGGCTAGACGGGGGACGATCCCCTACAGCCTTGCCTACCGGTCGATCGATCATGGCAAGATGAAATCCCTCTGCCAGGAAATCACCAAGCACAAGCCGTCGACGAAATATCAGAGATATGTCCCTGATAGTGGATGGGATCGGTCGATCGTCGGATATTGCGAGGCGTTCGTGACGCTGAACGAGCAAAGGATGTCGGCGGACTACGATCCAGCTTATCGTGTGACACCAGCCGAGGTGGAGGCATATATCCGCACCGCGCGCACCGCGGTCGATGATCTCGACGCTGCCGGAGAATCGGCGAGGCTCGCCTTTCTCGCGCTCCTCCTGTTCCCGCCCCGGTGCCTCTCCCGGTTGGAGAACCCGGCGCGCCGCACGGAACTCCCGACGCGACCCGCCGGCCGCGTCACAGCGAGACCCGCAACCCCAGCGCGATCACCGCCACGATCGCCGCCCCGAGCGCCGGGCCCAAAGTCGCGATCACCAGGGCGCCCGGATGGTAGCCCGGGGCTGCGAGGTAGCGCTGATGTCCGCCCGTCTCCTGCCGGAGCAGCGGCGCAGAAAGCCGCGCCGCTGCTCCGGGTGTCCGACCCTGCCGCATGATGCCGTCCCCGCCCGCTTGGCCGCCCCGTGCGAGGGCGGCGCGAGACCTGTTGTGTGAGGCTCATCAGGCATCTGGCGGCGTGAAGAGGTGGTGAATCCGATCCCTCGCATTCTCCCTTGTCGTGAATCGGGGGTTAGCGCGCCTTGATCGGGTCGAGTCCCGTCGCGGCCACCGTCGCGGCGTTCTCCGGCGCGGAGAGCCAGGCGATCAGCGCCTTCGCCTCCTCCGGATGCGCGGCGCCCTTCGGGATCCCGGCCGAGAACACCGTCACCTGCTGAACCTCCGCCGGGACCGGCCCGACGATGGTGATGCCCTTGACCGGCTTCAGCTCGCTCAGTTGCTGGAAGCCGAACGCGGCATCGCCCCGGGCGATGACATTGCCGACGCGCTCGGCGACGATCATCCGGCTCTTGCCCGCCAGCTGGTCGTGCAGGCCGAGTTTCCGGTACATCTCCTTCTCGATGTAGACGCCGCTGGCGCTGTCCGAATAGGCGATCGAGGGGGCGGCGAGCAGCGCCTGCTTGAAGTGCTCCAGGTCATGGATGTCCGGCACCGGCGCCCCGGCCTTCACCGCGAGGCCGATGCGGGAATCGGCGAGCGCGATCGTGCTGCCCGCAAGGATCTTCCCGTCCTTGTCGAGGCCGTCGAGGGCGTAGCCGACCATGATCAGCACGTCGGCCGGTTCTCCCCGTGCCAGGCGCACGGGGATCGCCTCCGGCGCCGTGCCCATCGAGGGGCCGTACGCGGTCTCGACCTTGTGACCCGTCTTCGCCTCGAAGCCCGGCACCAGGGCCTGGTAGGCGGCGGTGAAGCCGCCGGAGATCATCACCCGGATCTCCGCCGCCCGAGCCGGGCCGGCGGCGACGAGCCCGGCCAGCAGGCCGGCGGCCAGACAGGCGAGGGCGGTTCTCCGGCTCGGTGTCGTCGTGGTCATGATTCCTCCCCGGCGGCGTCCGTCCGCGGCCTCTGGCGGTGGGCGGCAGCCGACAGGCAGTCCCACCGACTCTCCGACGCGACATACCACCGGGCGCGGATTTCGCGGGATTAGATTTTTCTGTCAAACGTACTCGCGATGGCGGTAGAGAGGAGGCAGACGAGGAAGCCCGCATCCGGGAGGAAAGCATGGCAGGTCCGGTGCACGGTCCGCAGGGATCGAAGGTCGCCACGGTGTTGCGCGTCACGAGCGGCAACTTCCTGGAGATGTTCGATTTCTTCCTGTTCGGCATTTATGCGAGCCACATCGCGAAGGCGTTCTTCCCGGCCGGGAACGAGTTCGCCTCGCTCATGCTCACCTTCATGACCTTCGGCGCTGGCTTCCTGATGCGACCGCTCGGGGCGATCTTCCTCGGCGCCTATGTCGATCGGATCGGCCGGCGCCAGGGCCTGATCGTGACGCTCGGCATCATGGCCGCTGGCACGGTGCTGATCGCCTTCGTGCCGTCCTATCAATCGATCGGCCTCGCGGCGCCGTTCCTGGTGTTGATCGGCCGGCTGCTCCAGGGCTTCTCCGCCGGCGTCGAGCTCGGCGGCGTCTCGGTCTACCTCGCCGAGATGGCGACGCCGGGCCACAAGGGCTTCTACGTCTCGTGGCAGTCGGGCAGCCAGCAGGTCGCCGTGATGGTGGCGGCGCTGATCGGCTTTACCTTGAGCCACGCCCTGGTCCCGGCCCAGATGTCTGAGTGGGGCTGGCGCATCCCGTTCTTCATCGGCTGCATGATCGTGCCGTTCCTGTTCTACATCCGGCGCTCGCTCGAGGAGACGCAGGAGTTCCTGCACCAGAAGCATCGTCCGACGCTCGGCGAAGTCTTCACCTCGCTCGGCCAGAACTGGAAGATCGTGGCGCTCGGCATGCTGCTCGTGGTGATGACCACGGTGTCGTTCTACACCATCACGGTCTACACCCCGACCTTCGGCAAGAGCGTGCTGAAGCTGTCCGAGACCGACAGCCTGATCGTCACCTTCTGCACCGCCCTGTCGAACCTGATCTGGCTGCCGGTGATGGGCGCCCTGTCCGACAGGATCGGCCGCAAGCCGATCCTGATCGCCTTCTCGGCGCTCGCGATGCTCACCGCCTATCCGGCGCTGGCGTGGCTCACCTCCAACATCTCATTCACCAACATGCTGCTCACGCTGCTGTGGCTGTCCTTCCTGTACGGTAGCTACAACGGCGCGATGGTGGTGGCGCTGACCGAGATCGTCCCGAAGCACGTCCGCACCACCGGCTTCTCGCTCGCCTACTCGCTGGCCACCGCGCTGTTCGGCGGCTTCACCCCAGTCGTCTCGACCTGGCTGATCGAGAAGCTCGACAACAAGGCGGCGCCGGGCCTGTGGATGGCCTTCGCGGGGGCCTGCGGCCTCATTGCCACCCTGCTGATCTACCGCCGCGGCGCGACCGCGGCCGACACGCTGCCCGGCGCGGCGCGGCCCGTGGCCGGCGAGTAAGCGTCTCTCGCGAAACTCCCAGTCCCCGTCGTCACGTCCTGTCGGCGGCGTCAGCGCGGCGGGCGTTTCGTGAGATGTCCATTGGTCAGGCCAGGAGGCCGTCGAGGGAGGCGATCACCCGGACCGGCGCGAGGTCCGGGTACTCGTCGGGCTGCCCCGTCCGGTTGACCCAGACCGCGGCGAAGCCGTAGGCCGCCGCCCCGGCGATGTCCCAGCGGTTCGAGGACAGGAAGACGATCTCCTCTCGCGCCACGTCGAGAGCGCGCGGCGCGAGGTCGTAGGCGGCCGGCGCGGTCTTGAAGATGCCGGCCGGATCGATCGACAGCACCGCGTCGAGATGCTCGTGGAGCTTCGCCGCCGTCACCGCCGCATCGAGCATGGCGGTGTCGCCGTTCGACAGGATCGCGGTCTTGAGGCCGTTCCGGCGCAGGCGCGCGAGAGTGTCCGGGACCTCAGGTTAGGCATCGAGCGAGCGGTAGGCGTCGAGCAGGTCGGCCCGGATCGCGCGATCCACCGCGGGGTGCCGAGCGAGGGCGTGGTCGAGCGCCCGCTCGGTCAGCGTCCAGAACGGGGTGTAGCGCCCGCACAGCGACAGCACCCAGGAATATTCGAGCTGCTTCTGCCGCCAGGTCTCGGACAGGCGCTGCGCCTCCGGTCCGATCGCGGCGGCGTGGCGCTGCACGGCGGAATGGACATCGAGGAGGGTGCCGTAGGCGTCGAAGACCACGGCCTGGGCGCGGTCGAGCGGGGCGGGGAGGGGCATGCGGCGTCCCGTTGGATCATGGCCGAAACCGCCCAGCCGCGGGGCAGCCGCGCCAGGCGACCCGGACAACGCCGCCGCGACCCCGGGCGTTGCACTCGGGCGCGGCTCTCGCGCTGCGCCCGATACCGTCGCGATCGGGGAGGCTTCCCGATCCTCAGCCCTCCGCTCGCCAGGACGGCCCTACCGCGTCGCCGCCACCACGATCCGCGTCCGGCTGATGAAGGCCCGCGGGTCGGCGCCCTGGTGGCCGTAGAGGTCGCGGGTCACCGTCACGCTCTTGGCGCCCAAGCTCTTGCGGCACTCCTCCTTGACGAAGGTCTCGCCGAGCGGCGTCTCGTCGCCGGTGGGCTTGCCCTCGGTGCAGGTCCAGCCGTCGTCGCCCCAATGGCCGCGGGCCTGGATCCCGAGGAGGTGGCCCTTCTTGCGCAGATAGAGCGGCACCGCATCGTCGGTCTCGATCACCAGCCCGGCGACCCGCGCCTCCTCGCCGACGAGCAGCGTCAGCCGCGCCGGGTGCCCGGCGACCCGGGTGCCGTTGCGGGTGGTGGCGTCGGCGTAAGTGAAGCCGATGGCGCGTTGTCCCGTCGCGTCGGCCGGGCAGGCGCGCCAGTCGCTCCAGGCCGCGAGCGTACGCGCCGGACCCTCCCGGCAGGTGAGATCGCCGTAGCCTTTGGGGGAGATCTCCGAGACCGGCATCCCGACCCTGAGATCGCGCAGGTCGGCGATCTCCGGGCCGGCCGCGAGGGCCGGGCCGGCACAGGCGAGCGCAAGGAGCGCGGCGAGGTCAGTGCGAAGCCGTCGGGGCATTGGCGCCCTCCTTCTTGCGGTAGATGTCGCAGGCCCGGGAGGTCGCGCCGAAGAAGGCGGTGCATTCTTCGATCGTCGGGTCGCCCTTGCCCTTGAGCTGGGTGGTGACGTAGGTGGCCACCGCGTCGATCTCCGCCGGGCGCAGGAACACCGCCGTCTCCGGCGGCATGCCGGTACCCATGTCCGCTTTCAGCGAATCGTAGCACTTCACCGAATCGTAGGCGCCGCGCAGGTGGTAGGGCATGCCGGTGCCGGGCCGGCCGCAGCGCACCACCTCGGCGACCTGATCCTTGTCGAGCTGCGTCTTGCGCAGGGACAGAGCGTCGCCGCCATAGCCGCCGCCGCCGCCGCCATGCCACTTGTGGCACCCCGAGCACGCCTTCTTGAACACCGCGAGGTCGCCGTCGCCTCCCCCGTTCCGGGCGCCCTGCGCCCAGGCCGCGCCCGACACGAGCGCGAGGCCGGCGAGCACCACCGGCACCATCATGATCCGCATCCGCATGAACCTCGTGCGTGGCGGGGGG
>JAEWKL010000509.1 GCA_023386115.1 Pseudomonadota bacterium | reverse complement strand
GCCGCGATCAGCCCGCCCTGCGCCGCCCGGCCGTTCTGGACGCGCCACTCGTCGGCTCCGGCCCGCACGGGCTCGAGGGTGCCCCCCGTGGTGGACGCCGCGATGGCGATCGCGGATCGGGCGCGCTCAGGATCGAGGCCGAGCACGACGGCGGCGCCCGCCGCGGCGGCGATGGTGCCGAAGGTCGGGCTGGTCCGGAAGCCCCGGGCGATCAACCGGCGCGCCACGACTTCGTCGCGTCCGAGCCAGTTGATCGTGCTGTAGCCGGCGACGAGGGCGCGGAGCGTATCCTCGAGGCTCGCCCCGTCCCGCTCGGCCAGCGCGACGACCGCCGGCGGCACGAGAGAGCCCGGATGCGTCCAGGAATCGTGGTCGGTGTCGTCCTGGAAATGCGCGTGCGCCGCGACTCCGTTGGCGAAGGCGGCCTCGGACGGGGCGAGGCCGACCCCGGACGCCCAGGCGCGCGCCGCGCCGTCGCTGTCGGGGGCGAGCGTCCGCGACAGGGCGATCGCCGCGCGCGTCGTCGGCTCGTCGCGCGCCGAGAGCGAGAGGCCGAGCGTGTCGACGAGGCACATCAGCGCTTTCTCGCGGATGTCCGGATCGAGCGTGCGCGATGCGAAATGTCCGAGGTAATCCCCGAGGATGCGTCCGGCAGACGTCATGTCAGTGTCTCTCCGTTCATGCCGGGCGTCAGCCGCGGCTGTAGGCCCAGGCCCGGCTGACCTCGAGCCCGAGCCCCCGGCGCAGCCGCACGAGGGACAAGGCGTGGCTCCAGGCGGCGGCGAAGACGTCGAGCACAACGGCCTCGTCGATCCGGCGCAGGCCCTGCTTGGCGAAGATCTCGGCCATTACGCCCTCGGCCGGCACGATCACCTCTGCGCCTTCGGCGATCAGGGCGCGCGCGGTCCGCGTGAAGGCCTCGATCAGGGCCGACGGATCGTCGCGGGCCGCGATCAGCGCGTACTCGTCCATGCCCGGGTCCAGGGCGGTGATGGCCTGGACCCGTGCCTCGAGATGATGCTTGGCCACCGAGAGCCTCGTCATGTAGGCGACGTTCGGGGCGTTGGAGATCAGCCCGATGCGCGTGCCGAGCGAGCAGCCGACGAGGAGCGACGCCTCGGTCAGGGAGACGACCGGGATGTCGACCGCCGTGCGCATCTCGCGCAGGTAGGGCTCGCTGAACGAGCCGATCACGAAGGCGTCGTAGCCCTGGCGCTCCGCTTCCACGGCCTGCTCGACGATCGGTGCGAGCACGCGGTGGTAGAGGTAGGCGTTGCCGAGCGCGTCGCTCGGGCTGAGGTCGCCGTAGGTCCCCTCGGCCAGACCCTGCACGTGGATCTCGGCCTCCGTGCCGAGGAATGCCCGGGCATGGGCCTCGATGCCCTGCTTGTAGGCCGCGATGCGGCTCAGCTCGTTCACGGATTGGTGCCAGATGCGCGTGGGCATGGTGCTCTCCCGTCCCCCCCTTGGTGCTCAGGCCGCAGAGCTCTCGCGCGGTGCTTGTGTCGATGACGGCGCGAAGACCTCGGGACCCATCGGCCGCTCGCCGTTCGCGGAGAGCGCGCGGCCCCACTTCTCCAGCCACCAGCCGTATTGCGGGGGCCAGTCGGCGAAGCCGTCGTTGACGCCGAGCGCCTCGGCCGCGTGGTGGGCCCAGAACGGATCAAACAAGGCCTGGCGGGCAATGCAGATCAGGTCGGCCCGGCCCTCCCGGAGGATCCGCTCGGCGAAATTCGGGGTGCGGATCATGCCGACGGCCGCGGTGGGGATGCCCGTCTCGGCGCGGATGCGCTCGGCGAAGGGAACCTGATATCCCGGCCCCCGTCCCAGGCTCGAATTGGTCGCGCCGACGCGCAGGTTGCCGCCCGACGAGCAATCCACGAGGTCGATCCCGGCCTCCGCGAGAGCGCGGGCGAGGACGAGGCTGTCGTCCATCGTCCAGCCACCCTCGATCCAGTCGGTGGCCGAGATGCGGGCGAAGAGCGGCATCGAGGTCGGCACGACCGCGCGGACGGCACGGACCACCTCCAGCGGGAAGCGCATGCGATTCTCGAGGCTGCCGCCGTACTCGTCGTCCCGCTGGTTGGCGAGCGGGGACAGGAAGTTCTGCAGCAGGTAGCCGTGCGCCATGTGGATCTCGACGAGATCGAATCCCGCCAGGACCGCGCGCCGTGCCGCCGCCGCGAAGGCGTCGCGCAGGCCATCGAGCTGGCCTGCGGTGATCGCCTCGGGCGTCCGCCAGCCCTCGCCGAGCGGCAGGGCCGAGGGCGCGAGCGGCACCCATGCCTCCTCGCCCATCGCGAGGTCGCGGTCGGTCAGCGGGCCGTTGCCGCGGAACGCACGCTGCATGGACGACTTGCGGCCGCCATGGTTGAGCTGGATGCCGGCCTTGGCCCCGTAGCTCTTGATGTGGCTCACGAGGGCGCGCATGTCGCCGATCTGGCCGTCCTCCCACAGGCCCGGATCGCCGTTGGTCACCCGCCCGCGCCGCGTGATCGAGGTCTGCTCGATCATCACCAGGCCCGCGCCACCCATGGCGAAGTTGGCGTAGTGCGTGTGATGGAAGGGCTGGAGGCGGCCGTTCTCGGCCGAATAGGTGCCCATGGGCGAGATGACGACGCGGTTCTTCAGCGTCACGCCGCGCAAGGTGAAGTCGGAGAACAGTTTGACGTCGGAGTCCATGGCTGTCTGCCTCCCGATTGTCGTGTCGGCCCGAACCGGATCCGCGTCCCATCCGGCCGTGTCGTCGCGCCCGCCGCCCGGTTCGGGCTACGGGACTTCGGCCGCTCCCTGCCCGCGGGGCGGGGCGCAGGATGCCTGGGGATCGAAGGTCGTCGGGATGAGGACGCGGCGCGGCTCGTCCCGGGTGCCCCGGATGATGTGGTCGAGGAGCAGCGACGCGGCCGTCGCCCCGACCTCGCTCTGCTCCCACCCGACCACCGCGATCGGCGGCTGGTGCAGGTCCGAGAGGTCGCTCCGCCCCGAGGCGACCACCGAGATGTCGTCCGGGATCGCGAGGCCGTGCGTCCGGATCGCCCGCAGGACGCCCGAGAGCATGTCGATGCCGCCCGCGATGATCGCCGTAGGCTGCCGCGACAGGCCGAGGAGCGCCGAGGTTGCCCGATAGGCGTGGTCGCGCAGGAAGCTCCCGGACACGATGAAGTCAGGCAGGGGCGCGAGCCCCCGTTCCGCGTGGGCGCGCTCGAAGCCGCGGACGCGGGCAGCCCCCGGATGCAGCCCCATCGGGCCGGTCAGGAGCGCGATCCGTCGATGGCCGAGGCCGAGGAGATGCGACGTCGCGAGGCGGGTTCCGCCCTCGTGGTCGACGTAGACGGCATCGCACCAGGACGGCTGGTCGCGGTCGATCATGACGAGCGGAACCGGCAGGTCCCGCAGGATCTCCTCCATCTCGCCCTCGATCGGCGTGTAGGGTCCCATCAGGACGCCGTCGACCTGACCGCTCGAGAAGCTGCGCAGGAGCTTGATCTCGCGCTCGCGCCGGCCCTCCGAGTTCGAGATGAGGAGCGCGTAGCCGGATTCGTGGAGGACGTTCTGGGCGGTCGAGACAAAGCCGCCGAGCTGGGCGATGTTGATCTCGCGCAGGATGCAGCCAACGGTGTGGGTGCGCCCCATCCGCATCGACTTGGCCGCCGCGTTGGGAACGTAGCCCAGCTCCGCGATCGCCTCCTCGACCGCCTTGCGGACCGCCGGCTTGACGTCAGCCGCATCGTTCACGACCCGGGACACCGTCCCGGTCGAGACGTTGGCGAGCTTCGCGACCTCGCGGATGGTGGGGGCCCTCGGAGGCTTCTCTCGGTGCACGCTCATCAGATCTCGAACTGCCACTGCTCGGTTGCGACGCGGTAGCCCGTCCCCTCGCGCACGAGGTAGCCGAGGCCGGGGAAGTGGATGTGCATTCCCGCGACCAACATGTCCTCGTCGTGGATGCGCTGCAGCAGCGCGGTGCGGTTCGCCGCCGCCATGTCGGGATCGTGATCGAAGCTCATCGAGACCTCGGGGCGCGCGACCTGGATCTCGGGGACATGCGCGAGGTCGCCCCAGACGATCATGCGCCGTCCCTGCGAGCGCAGGACGTAGGTCGAATGGCCCGGCGTGTGGCCGGCGCATTCGACGAGCGTGATGCCGGGCAGGACCTCGTCGCCGTCCTCCGCGAGCCGCAGATGCTCCGCCCGGTACGGCCCGACCTGCTCGCGCGCCCAGCCGAAGTAGCGCTCGCGCTGGCGTGCATCGGCGCGCGCCATCGCCTCGTCCGAGAACCAGTGTGCGATCTCCTTGCGATTGACGACGACGGTCGCGTTCGGGAACAGCCGCCGGCCGCTCGCCACGTCCGTGAGGCCGCAGGAATGGTCGGGGTGGCAGTGGGTGAGGAGCACGTGCTCGATCTCGGACGGCGCGACGCCGGCCGCCGCCAGGTTCGCGAAGAGCTTGCCCGCGGTCGGCCCGAACTTGTCCTGCGAGCCGCAATCGATCAGCACCGTGCCGACCGGGCCCCGCAGCAGGAAGCAGTTCACCGAGATCCGCGGCGGTGAGATCCGGTGGTCGCGCGCCATCATCCGGTCCACGTCCTCCCGGGAGAACTCCCGGAAGATGGCGTGACCCATCTCGACGTAGCCGTCGGACAACGCCGTGACGAGGATGTCGCCGAAACGGCGGTGATAGACGCCGGGGATCTGCGTGTCTGGCAGGCTCATCGCGCACCTTTTTTCACGACCGTTGAGCACAGCGGAGAGGACCTAAGGAGACTTGCGTTGGCAGGCCAACGCTTCGTCCGCTTAGATTCTTGTCGTGTCGCAGACTTTCGTCGCAAAACCGGCGACAAATTTTGCGAAATCTGCTTAGTTCAGCGCGAGGTCCCGAAGGTCGCCGACGGAGTCGATGTCCCAGAGCTTCGCGAACAGGGCCGCTGCGCGTTCCGGTGGCAGCCGGATCTCCGCGCAGTCGCGGAACTTGGCCTCGAGCTCGGCGCGCCCGAGCGGCCGCTGCCAGCTGCCGCGCGCGTGCTCCACCGGCGCGTGGCGATGCACCGTGCCGTCCTTCAGCGTCACCCAGACGAGGTCGTGCGGCGCCATGGGCATGTCGGTCCCGGCGCTCTCCTCGCTCACCGTGACGTCGACCCGTTCGAGCATCGCCTGGACGTCGGCACGGCCGACGAAGCTGTCGGTGAGTTCCGCGAGGCCGACCCGCCGCGCCAGGAGGGCGCTCGCCATCGCGAACTCCATCGAGAACTTCGCCTCGAGCCCGGTCCTGGGCCGGGTGTTGCGCAGCATCAGGCGCTGGGTGGCGCCGGTATGGACGTGGATGGTCGCGACGGTCTCGCCCGCGACGTCGTGCTCGCCCGCGAGGTCGATCATCGCATCGATGGCCCGGTGCGTGGCATAGCAGGTCGGGTAGCGCTTGATGTTGACGCCGAAGCGCTCCACCAGCCACTCCTCGCCGATGCGGAAGGCGGCGGGATCGAGGTCCGGCGCGCCGGACGGCGAGAAGGCCCGCAGGAACCCCGTCCGATGCTCGAGGGCATCGAGACTGCCGGTGTAGCCGACGCTCGCGAGCCGGGCGGCCTGGATGCCCGATTGTGCGGTGCGCCCGGCATGCAGCGACTTCGTCATCGAGCCGAAATTCGCCACGAGACCGGCCGCCAACGAGGCGGCGATGGCCAGCGCGTGCGCGGTCTCCTCCGGCCCGAGCCGCCGCAGCCTGGCGGCGGCGGCCGCGCAGGCGAGCGTTCCCATCACGGCCGTCGGATGGAAGCCGCGATCGTGAAGGTGACCGGGCTCGAGCTCCGCGAGATGCGCCCACAGCTCGTAACCGACGAGGTAGGCGTCGATCGCCGCCTCGCCCGAGGCCGAGAGCGCGTGGGCCTCGGCCAGGATCGCCGGGACGAGGACGGTGCTGGGATGCCCCGCCAGCGCCACGTCGTCGAAGTCGAGGACATGGGCGGCGACGCCGTTGACGAAGGCGGCCTCCGGCGCGCCGTAGCTCCGCCCGTCCACGGCCACCGGGGCCTCGTTGCTGCCGGGGACGGGCGAGGCGATCGTGGCGGCCAGCCGCACCGCTGGCTCGCCCGCGCCGGCGAGCATCACGCCCACGCAATCGACGAAGCCGATGCGTGCAGCGTGCCGTGCGCGCGCCGGAACACGTGCGCCGTCGAAGTGGGCGACGAAATCGGCGGCCTTTCGGGTGATGCTGTCCATGACCACCTCAGTAGGAACGCGGCATGCCGAGGACGTGCTGGCCGACATAGGCCAGCACGAGGTTCGTCGAGATCGGGGCGGTCTGATAGATCCGGCACTCGCGCCACTTGCGCTCGATGCCGTATTCCGTGGCGTAGCCGAAGCCGCCATGGGTCTGGAGCGCCGTGTCCGCCGCGTTCCAGGTCGCCTCGGACGCGAGGAGCTTGGCCATGTTCGCCTCGGATCCGCAGGGCTGCCCGGCATCGAACAGGGCGGCGGCCTTGCGCGCCATGAGGTCCGCGGCCTCCAGCGCCACGTGCGCACGGGCGATCGGGAACTGGATGCCCTGGTTGGCGCCGATCGGCCGATTGAACACGACGCGCTCGTTGGCGTAGGCCACGGCCCGCTGGACCATGTAGCGCCCGTCGCCCACGCATTCGGAGGCGACGAGGATGCGCTCGGCGTTCATCCCGTCGAGGATGTAGCGGAAGCCCTTCCCCTCCTCGCCGACGAGGGCGGAGGCCGGCACACGCAAGTCCTCGATAAACATCTCGGTCGTGTTGTGGTTGATCAGCGCCTTGATGGGGCGGATGTCGATCCCGTTGCCGCGCGCCTCGCGCAGGTCGATCAGGAAGACGGAGATGCCGTCCGTCTTCTTCTGGACCTGATCGATGGGCGTCGTGCGGGCGAGCAGCAGGAGGAGGTCGGAATAGCGGGCGCGGGAGGTCCAGACCTTCTGCCCATTGATGACGTAGCCGTTGCCCTCGCGCACGGCCCGCGTCTTGAGCTGGGTGGTGTCCGAGCCGGTGGTCGGCTCGGTCACGCCGAAGGCCTGGAGCCGCAGCTCCCCCGAGGCGATCTTCGGCAGGTACTCGCGCTTCTGGTCCTCCGAGCCGTGCCGCAGGAGGGTGCCCATGATGTACATCTGGGCATGGGCGGGGCTGGCGACGCAGCCGCAGGCGTTGATCTCCTCGAGGATGACGGCCGCGGCGCGGAGCGGCAGGCCGGCGCCGCCATACTCCTCCGGGATGAGGGCGGCGAGGAACCCGCTCTCGGTCAGCTCGGCCACGAACTCCGACGGATAGCCCGAGTCTTCCTCAAGCTTCGCCCAATATTCCATCGGATACTTTTCGCAGATGCGGCGCACCGAGTCGCGCAGCTCGGGATAGTCCTTGCCGATATCGAGCATGACGTCTGGCTGGTTCATGTCACAATCTCACGAAGCGAGTGCGGGGGAGGACGTCCGGAGAGACGGTGGCCTCGGTCCGGGCGCGTAGGTCTTGGGTAGCCCGGCGCGGGCGATCGCGCCGCTGTAGCGCTCGTCGCCGAGCCAGCCCTCGACGTCGCGGCGCAACGCGAGGAGCGCCGGGATGTCGAGGCCGGTGGCAAAGCCCATGCTGTCGAGCATGAAGGCGGCGTCCTCGGTGTTGATGTTGCCGGTCGCGCCGGGCGCGAAGGGGCAGCCGCCGAGCCCGGCGAGGGAGCTGTCGAAGGCGCGCACGCCTGCATCGAGCGCCGCCGCGACGTTGGCGAGGCCGAGCCCGCGCGTGTCGTGGAAGTGGCAGACCACCCGCCGCGCACCGGCGATGCTCAGGATCGTCGGCAGGAGGGCCTTGACCTGGGCCGGGTTGCCGTAACCGACGGTGTCGGCGACGATCAGCTCGTCGGCGCCGCCCTCGGCCACCGTCGCGGCGACCGCGAACACCCGGTCAGGATCGACATGCCCCTGCAGCGTGCATCCGAAGCTCGTGGCGAGCCCCACGCCGAGCACCATGCCGCTCCCGGCCGGCGTCGACTTCAGGGCGGCGATCCGCTCGAACTCCGCGATCGCCTCGTCGGTCGAGCGGCGCACGTTGGATCGGCTGTGGGCTTCCGAGATCGACAGGACGTAATTGACGTGGGCGAAGCCGGCCGCGAGTGCCCGCTCGGCCCCCTTCAGGTTCGGCACCAGGGCCGAGGCCGTCACGCCGGAGAGGTCCGGCAGGGAGGCCGCCAGTGCATCGGCGTCGGCGAACTGAGGCACCACCTTCGCGGGCACGAAGGAGGTCAGCTCGATCTCGCGCAGACCGGCCTCCTTCAGCCGCAGCGCCCATTCGCGCTTGCGCTCCGTGGGGAGGAAGCTCGCCGCCATCTGGATGCCGTCCCGCAGGCCGACCTCGCGCAGGATCGCGTGTTCCGGCATGGGCTACTCTCCCCGGAAGCGCGGCTTGCGCTTCTCGTTGAAGGCGCGCACGCCCTCGTGCCGGTCCTGCGTCGCGACCATGCGGTTGTAGCATTCGATCTCGAAGGCGAGCCCGTCGGCGAGCGACATCTGCAGGCCGCGGTGGATCGACTGCTTGGCCTGGCGCACGGCGATCGGCGCGTTGCCGGCGATCCGCCGCGCGGTCGCGAGGGTGGCCTCCAGCAAGTCCGCCTGCGGCAGGACGCGGTTGACGAGGCCCCAGTCGCAGGCCTCCTGCGCGGTGAAGGGCAGCCCGGTCAGGATGATCTCCTTGGCGCGCCGTTCGCCGAGCGCCCGCGGGAGGTTCTGGGTCCCGCCGGCACCGGGCATGATCCCGAGGGTGACCTCGGTCAGAGCGAAGCGCGCGCTCTCGGCCGCGTAGGTGAAGTCCAGGGCCACCGCGAGTTCGCAGCCGCCGCCGAAGGCCGCCCCGTTGATCGCGCCGATCAGGGGCAGCGGGCAGGCGACGACCGCGCGCAGCATCCGCTCGAACATGGCATGCTGGCGCAGCCACTGCGCATCGGTCATGCCGTTGCGCTCCTTGAGGTCGCCCCCGGCGCAGAAGGCCTTCTCGCCGGCCCCGGTGACGACGATCGCCCGCACGCCGTCCGTCTCGAGCTGGAACCGCTCGAAGAGGTCGAGGAGCTCCTCGCCCATGCGGGTGTTCATCGCGTTGGCGGCCTGGGGCCGGTTCAGCCGGACCAGGAGCAGGTCGTCGTCGATCCGCTCCAGCCCGAGAGTCTCGAAGGTGGCGTTCATCCGTGGTCCTGCAGAAGGCTTGCGTTGTGGGCACCGAGCGCCGGCGCCGCGCCGCCCGAGGTGGGGCGGACGTCGTCGAGCGTGATCGGCAGCCCGACCCATTTGTGGCCCGCCCCCTCGGTCAGGATGCCGACGGCCTGCGTCTGCGGATGGGTCCAGACCTGGTCGATGCCGAGCAGCGGGCAATTCGGCACCTGGGCGGCGTCGAGGGCGTCGCCGAGCGCCGCCGCGCTCAGGCCGCGGATGGCGGCCGCGATCCGCGGCACGAGCTCGTCGCGCAGGAGCACCCGATCGCGGTTCCGCGCGAAGCGGGGATCGCGCCCGACCTCGGCGAGCCCCGGTACCGCCTCGCACAGCCGCGCGAAGAGCTTGTCGTTGCCGGCCGCGATCATCACCCAGCCGTCGCTCGCCTCGAAGGCCTGATAGGGGACGATCTCGGTCAGGCCCGACCCCTGCGGCTTGCGCACCTCGCCCGACACCGCGTGCGCGGCGAGCGGGATGGTCATCCAGGCGAGCCCAGTCTCGAAGAGCGAGGTCGCCACCCGGGCCCCGGTCCCCGTCGCGCCGCGCTCGCACAGCGCGGCGAGGAGGCCGATGACGGTCCACATGCCCGCCCCCATGTCCACCAGGGACACGCCGACGCGGACCGGCGCCCGGTCGGCCTCGCCGGTGATCGACATGATCCCCGAGCTCGCCTGGGCGAGCGGGTCGTAGCCGGGCTTGCGCGCCAGCGGGCCCGAGGCGCCGAAGGCGCCGATGTCGCACCAGATCAGCTCCGGCTTCTCCCGGCGCAGCGCGTCCGCCTCGAGACCGAATTTCTCGAGGAGGCCGGGCCGGAGGTTCTGGATGACGGCGTCCGAGTCCAGGATGAGACGCTTCAAGGCGGCCTTCTGCGCCGGGTCCGAGAAGTCGAGCGTCACGCTCTCCTTGGAGCGGTTGAGGGCGTGGAAGACGGTGGCGTCGTCGCCCAGGAAGGGGGGACCCCAGCCGCGGGCGTAGTCGCCGGTCGCCGGGTTCTCGACCTTGATCACCCGCGCGCCGAGCTCGGCCAGGATCAGGCCGGCATAGGGCGCGGCGACCGAGTGGCCGAGCTCGAGAACGGTCAGGCCGCCGAGTGGTGCGGTACGCTGCAAATCATTGCTCCTCATCGGATGGTGGGGGGACGGGGTCACAAGTATTCCTCGGCGAGCGCCGCCCCCTTGATCTCCTCGGTCCGGCCGGAGCGCCGGATCTGGCCGGAGCGCATCACGTGACCGATCTGCGCGATCCGCAGCGCGGGACGGGCCATCTGCTCCGTCATCAGCACCGCGATGCCCTCGTCCTGCATCCGCCGGACTGCCGCCGAGATCTGCCGGATCCAGACCGGAGCGAGGCCGAGGAAGGGCTCGTCGAGCAGGAGCAGCTTCGGCGCCCCGCTCATCGCGCGGGCGATGGCGACGAGCTGCTGCTGGCCGCCGGACAGCTCGCCCGCCGCCTGGGCCTGCCGCTCGGCCAGGAAGGGGAACGACTCCACGAGCCCGTCCCAGCGGCGGGCCTGCTCGCGCGGCGCCAGGCGCACCGCCCCCGACAGCACGTTGTCCTTGACGCTCATGCTCGGGAAGACGCGCCGCCCCTCCGGCGAGTAGCCGATCCCGCAGCGGGCACGAGCATCGCTCGGCAGCCCGGCGATGTCCCGGCCCTCAAAGGCGATGCGGCCGCGCGCGGTGCGGACGAGGCCGATCACGGCGTTGATCAGGCTCGACTTGCCGGCGCCGTTCGCCCCGATCAGCAGGACGGTTTCCCCCGTGCCGACATCGAGGTCGATCCCGTCGACGGCGCGGGTGCCGCCGTAGGAGACGTGGAGATCACGAATGCTGAGCATCGGAATCCTCCTCCTCGTCGGCGCCACCCAGATAGGCGTCGATCACGTCCTTGCGGCTCAGGACCTCGCCCGGCGGCCCAGCCGCGATCAGGCGGCCGCCGTCGAGGACGATGACCTGCGGACACAGGCGCCGGATCAGGTCCATGTCGTGCTCGACGAGCAGGATGCCGCAGCCGAACTCGCGCTGGGCGAAGCCGACATAGGCGTCGATGTTGGCCCGTTCGGATTTCTCGAGCCCGGCGGCCGGCTCGTCGAGCAGCAGCATCTTCGGCTGCGTCGCCAGCGCCATGGTCAGGCCGAGCATCTTCTGGAGGCCGTAGGGCAGAACCTCGGCATGGCGCCCCCAGCACTCGATCAGCCCGAACCGGTCGAGCAGGGGGGCCAGGCGCTCGAGCACCGTGCGGTCGCGCTTCGCGAAGCGCAGAGCCGCGATCAGATTGTCCTCGACGCTGGAGCCGGCGAAGGTCGCGGTCTGCTGGAAGCTGCGGACGAGGCCGTGATCCGCATTCGCGTAGACGGGACGACCGTCGATCCGCGTGTCGCCGAGCAGGACCTGTCCCGAGCTCAGCGGCAGCCGGCCGGACATGATGTTGATCATCGTGGTCTTGCCCGCTCCGTTGGGGCCGATGACCCCGAGGAGGCCGGCCGGCGGCAGCGTGAAGCTGACGTCGTGGAAGACCTTGAGGCCGCCGAAGGCCTTCGAGATCCCGTTGGCGCGTAGCGCACCGGCAGAGTCGGTCGGGCGGGCGCTCACGGCTTCACCCCCCGGGCCTGAACCGCGGCGATGGAGGGGACGCGGGCGGGCGCGCCAGGTGACGCCCGGCGAAGATGCCGCACGCCCTTCGCGGCGAGCCCGATGATGCCGCCCCGCGCCACGAGCGTGACGACGATGATCAGGAGCCCGAACAGTCCGGGGGACAGCTCCCCCTTCAGGGCGAAGACATCGGTCGCCGTCACGAGGAGCGCGGCGCCGCCAAGCGTGCCGAGGATCGCGCCCTTTCCGCCCACGATGGTGTAGGTGATGTAGTTCACCGAGGACATCGGCGCGAAGGAGGTCGGGTGCGCCGTGAGCAGCATGTTCACCAGCGCGAAGCCGGCGAGGCCCGAGACCCCGGCCGCGACCGAGAAGGCCAGCGCCTTGTAGCGCCAGCAGGCCAGGCCGAGGCTCTCGGCGAGCACGTCGTTCTTCTCGATCGCGGCGAACTCGTAGCGGAAGAGCCGCGTGAAGAGCGCGGTGATCGTGAAGCCCGCGAAGGCAAGGCCCGCCGTGGTCAGCAGCACCTGGCTGTTGTCCATCAGCTCGATGCCGAACAAAGTCACCGCCGGCATCCCCACGAGCCCGTTGGAGCCGCCGGTCAGGGGCGTCGCCTCGAACAGGAGGAGCTGGACGATCTCCGTCAGCACGAAGGTGACGAGGACGAAGTAGACGCCCTTCAGGCGCAGGATCAGCCAGCCGAGCGGGATGGCACAGAGGGCCGGCATGACGAAGGCGGCGATACCGAGCAGGATGGCGTCGGTCACGCCGAGCCTCAGGCTGAGCAGGGCAACCGTATAGCCGCCGATCGCCATGAAAGCCGGCACGGCGAAGCTCATCAGGTCCATGCGCAGCATGATGTAGACGCCCAGCGAGGCGGTGGCCGCGATGAGGATCAGGTTCGTCTGCGAGAGAATCTGCGGGTTGCGGGTGAGCACCGGCACCGCGAAGGCGAGGCCCACGATGCAGAGCGTCGCCCATTCGTAGCCGCCGAGGAGGGCGGGACGGCGCGCCTGCGGGAGGCGCGTGATCGTTGCCTGGTCGCTCATGCGCGCCGCACCTCCCGTCCGAGAAGGCCCTGCGGGCGGATCACGAGGATGAGGAGGACCAGGACGAAGAGCGCCAGCGCTCCCTTCGAGCCGCCGAGATAGACGGCGGCGTAGGCCTCGACCATGCCGACGATGAAGGCGGCGACCGTGGCCCCGGCCACGCTTCCGAGCCCGCCGAGAATGACGGTGAGGAAGGAGAAGGCGAGCACCGGATCGCCGACATGGGGGGCGAGCGCGAGGATGGGCGTGACGAGCGCACCCGTCAGGCCGGCGAGGCCCGTCGCGAGGGCGAAGGCGAAGGGGAACAGGGCCCGCGTGCGCATCCCGAGGGCGCTCGCCACGGCCCGGTCCTCCGCCATGGCACGCATCGCCCGCCCGATGCCGGAGCGGTAGATCAGCCAGTAGACGGAGACGATCGCCGCCAGGCAGACACCGATGACGACCATGTTCGCGTAGGGGACGTAGGCACCGCCCGCCCGCCACACGCCGGTGATCGGGAACGAGAACTCGGGCGATTCCGGACCGAAGAGGAGCAGGATCGCGGTCGCCATGACGAGGTAGAAGCCCATCGTGACCATCAGGGTCGCCTGATGGTCCTCGATCACACGCTCGAGGATGATCGTCTCGAACAGCCAGCCGAGCGCTGCCGTGCCGATCGCCGCGGCCAGCACGGCGATGGGAAAGGGCAGCCCGAGCACGACGGAGCAGTAATAGGCGACGTAGCCGCCCATCACGTAGAACCCGCCATGGGCGAAGTTAACGACACCCAGGATACCGAAGATCAGGGTGAAGCCGAGCGCGAGCAGCGCATACTGGGACCCGAGGCTGACCCCGATCAGCCCCGTCGCAATGACGTTGTCCATCATTCCTCCGAAGATCAATCTTCCTTGACGGCGTCAGCCCGAATGTATTCCTGGACTTTACCACCCCTGACCTGCCCGATCGCGAACGGGTAGGACATCTCCTGGTTGATCCCGAAGAATTGCTGGCCGATCCAGTATCCCTTGCCGATATTCTCGTCTTCGACCGGCAGCTTGCGCATGGCGTCGGCGATCGCCTGGGGCTTGTCGATCGACTGTGCGGCCTGCGCGGCCTTGACCATCATCCGCGCCGCGAACACCCAGCGGAAGAAGTCGGCGTTCTCCGGACGCGGGCCGCCCATCAGGTCCTGGTGCTTCTTCTCCAGCGCGCGCAGGCCTTCATCCATCGCGACGGGCTCGTACCAGAGGAAGTCCTTCAACACCTCGACGCCGCCGGCGACGCGAGCGATCTCCTCGAAGCCCGGCCCGCCGAGGCGGAAGATCGGTCCTGTGAAGCCGGCCTGGCGCAACTGCTTGACGATGATGCCGGCATCGCCCGCCGGCGAGGACGCCAGGTCGATCGCACCCGGACTGGAGCGGAGCACGCGCGTCACGATCGGTGCGAAGTTGGTCGTGCCGCGCTGGTAGTACTCCTCGACGACGCTCACCCCCTTCTTCTTGAAGATCTCGGCGTTGACGCCCGCAACGTCCGTCCCCCCCTGGTCGTTCGGGGCGACGATGCCGACGGAGGAGAAGGTGTAGTGCTTGCGTCCCTCGTCGATGATCGGGCCGGCCCAGCCCGACGGGCCCGGTCCGATGTGGAAAACGTTCGGCCAGCGCGGGCCGATCGAGTCCCGGGCGAAGCTGTTGACCATCGCCACCATGCGATTGCGGAGGGCCACGGGCTTCATCCCGGTCACTTCGGGCGAGCCGACAGGGCCCACGATCACGGTGATGCCCTCGGCAGCGAGCGCGTTCATCGCCGAGGCAGCCCCCTCCGCGGTGTACTTGGAGTCGATCGCCTTCACCGAGACGGTGCAGGGCGTGCCGCCGATCACGAGCCGGCGCTCCTGCGCCGTCTCCTTGGCGACGAACTCGAGTGCCCCCCGCAGGGCGATGCCCCATTGGGCGGCAGGCCCCGACAGGACGGCCGGTGCGCCGATCTTGAGTTCGCAGGCCGATCCCGCACTGCAGAACGTGACGGATGCCAGCAATGCGCCGATTGCGGCGCGCTGAGCGCGAAGCGCCATCATGTCTCCTCCCGTGCGGCCCTCCGCAGAGCGCCGACTCGATCCGCCAGCAGGCCTCTTCGTGCCTCTCGTCCGGATCATGCCGAAACCCTAGAGGGGCATGCTGACCGCTGTCAATAAAACGTTTCAAAAAACTGCCATCGACCTCCACTCTCCCGTAGCCTCCGCATCGACCATTGAGGACGGGAATTCACCGCTGTCGCGCCGCCTTTCTCCTTCATCCATGGTGAAAACGACGCAGGCCCGCAGCCTGGGGCGTCAAAGATATGAATCGTTTCATGCAAGAAAGCCGCGCCCGAGAGAGCCGCGCCCGTCCGATTCCTCCGCAGACGTCGTCCGTGGCCGGCACATCGTCGGGCATCAGCCGAGAGGGGAGGGGGCTCGTCGGATAAGCCGATCTCGCGACTTCGGTCTCGTGCAGCATGAGCGACGCCTGCCCTCGGCCCGAAGGCTCGTGCAGCCGCATGTCAGACGGTGACGCTTCGTTGTCCCGATCTGATCGAGGTCCGCACGGACCGACCGCGCATGCACGTCTGACGCTGGTACCGTCCTGGTCCTGATTCGGCGCGAGGGAACATGCGATGGACTGGTTCGAGCGGCTGACCGGGTTCCGAGAGAGCGGTTATGCAGAGACGCAGGCGCGGCTGCGCGTGGTCGATGGCCGCCTCCGACAACCGGAGACGCACAAGAGCTTCTCGGTCGGGACGCTGACCCTGCCTTCTCTGGCTGACTTGCGTGCGGCGACGGCGAACGTGAAGCGATCGGACCGCCTCCGTCTGAGCATCGTCGAGGGCGACGTGCGAGCCATGCACCGTCTTCCCGAGAACCAGAACGCGTTGTTCCAGGTCGCTTCGCAATTCAACATGCTGGAGATGGTCGGACCCCACGTCACCCCGGAGGATGGCGTCGCCGGCTACGTCCACGACCGCACGCAGGGCCCCGCTTGCGCCATGGCGGCCGGAGCGGGAACGATCTACCGCAACTATCTCGTGCCGTTCGACGGCGAGATCGGCCAGACGGCCGAACGGCAGCTCGACGGGCTCGCGGATCTGGGGGATGCCCTGGCGCAGCGCCTCGGTACTGAGCGGGCCGCCTTGTGGACCATGCGCAACGGCTACGCGCTGCCGACTCGGACGGGTCTCGCAGCCATTGCCGGGCATCTGAGCGGGGCGGGCGAGGCGACGCTCAATGATCTACGGGGTCGGTTGCGGCTCGGCCTGCACACGGATGTCGAGGTCACCGATGGACCGGTCCCGCGTCCGCTCGTCAGCCAGATCTTCTGCTCGGCGTTGCCTGTCGCCTACACGCGCCTGGCAGCGGAGGCGTGGGCGCCGTTCGCCCGGCTCGTCCTTGAGGCGGCCTACGAGGCGACGCTGCGAGCCGGCCTGCTGAATGCGGCACGCGGCGCTTCGAACCGTGTGCTGCTGACCCGCCTCGGCGGGGGTGCCTTCGGCAATGCGGACGACTGGATCGACGCGGCCATGCTGCGGGCGCTGCACTTGATGGATGACCGCGATCTTGATGTCGCCATCGTCAGTTATGGACCGCCCGCGTCGGGTCTCCGGCGCTTCGTCGATCGATTCCGAGACGGGGCGGCCTCCTGACCACGCCAGCCGTATCGGCGTCACGCGAGAGCGACGCGAGAGTCGCGCTCCAGCCTCTCGGAGGCCCCTCGGCATCATGGGCCACGCGCATGACTGCGGCTTCCACCGTCTCGGTCTCCAGCCGCCCGCCGTCTGGTGAGCTGGGACGTAACAGTAGCCGGAAGGCGCATGGCCGCCGATGAACCGGCCGGCACGCGCCTCCTGGAGCTTGCCGCAACGGAATCGCTCGCCCAGGAGCGCGCGCTCATACTTGGCAACCGCAAGCTGGATCTGGAGCAGGAACTGGTCACCCGGGTTGAAGGAGTTGGTGTGGTTGAGGAAGGCGACCTCGCAGCCGGCTCTCCGGCACTCCTCGAGCACGAGCGCCTGCTGGGCGTCCTTGCGTCCCAGCCGGTCAGGCGACGGCACGGAAACCCGGGTGGGGGCGTCAACCTTCCCAGGGTAGATCGCCCAGGGCTATCCGCTAACACCGCATGTGGCATCGTGGCACCACTGCCGCCACAACCATCGCGGTCTCGGGAGATTCCGCTTGCCGCCATCGCCAGCGAGTTGCTTGCCGACGGCCGTCATGCTCTAAGAATTCGGATGAATGACTAAAGGGTAGCGGAAAATATTCAGGATGAGAGAGTTTTCATAACGAGTATGATTGTAATCACCTCATCGGAATCTCATAAAATCACCTGATCGTAGGGCGTTTTCGCGCCGAATCAGATCATACGGATACTCAAGGAAGAAGAGCGAGGCAGTTGTGGACCTGCTGACACTTGCGCCGGCCTGTGGCCGGC
>JAEWKL010000888.1 GCA_023386115.1 Pseudomonadota bacterium | reverse complement strand
AAAGCATCGCCCCGATCGGCGATGATCCTCTCGTCAGCCTGCCCACCCTGGCAGCCTGATCAATCCGGCCCCGGCCGGTGATCGTGGTGGCCACGCCGAAGCTACACCACGCCAGGGGACACAACCGCCAGCCAGCGCCCGTCCGGCAACCAGGACAGCCACCACGACCCGTCGTGGTACGGATAGAACAGGCCCGGCGGCACCACCTCCCGATCGGCGCCGGTCGCTGGATCAAGGACGTGGACCCCGCCGCGATCGTGGAGATAGGCGAGCCGCCGACCATCCGGCGACCAGCTCGGGCGGAAGGCGTCGCCCGGCGGGGTCGGCAGCGCCCGCTCGATCAGGCGGGTGGCCTGCGCGAAGCCCCGCTCGTCGGCTTCCGCCGGCGTCGCCTCGTAGAGGCCCCAATGCCCGTCGCGCTCGGCCGCGTAGACGAGGCGGCGGCCGTCGGGCGAGAAGGCAAGGTCGCGCTCCTCGCCCGCCGTGCGGGTGATCCGCTTGACCGACTTCCCGTCCCGCGAGGCGACGTAGATCTCGCCCTGGCTCACCAGGGCGACCTCCCGGCCGCCCGGCGATGGCGCGAGGTCGTTGAAGTCGGCGATGCGGGCCGGCACCTCATCGAGGAAGGTCGCCTCCGCGACCGTGACCGGCACGGGCTCGGGCGTCTCGGCACCCCGGCGCAGGCGGTAGATCCGCCCTTCCCGGGCGAAGGCGAGGTCGCCGTCGCGCGAGGCGGAGAGGAAGCGCACCGGGCCGCTCGCGAAATGCGTCAGCGGGTGCGGCACCCGGTCGGTCAGGGACAGGCGCCAGACGTTGAGCGAGCCCGAGGCCTCGCCGAGATAGGCGATGTCGCCGCCGGGCAGCCAGACCGCGCCGCGGTTCTCGCGGGTGCCGCCGGTCAGGCGCTCGTGGCGGCCGGTGACGGCGTCGTAGAGCCAGACTTGGCGCACCGCCTGCGAGACCTGGTGCTGCCGGAACGGCTGCTCGACATTGGGGCTGGTATAGAGGAGGCGCCGCCCCTCCGGGTCCCATCGTGCATCGAGGGCGGCGTTGGGCAGCACCAGGGACTCGCGCCCGCCGGCCAGTGGCACGGCATAGACCTGGGTCGCATGCTCGGAGCGGACCGGCGGCGCGAAAGTGCGGGCTGCGTCCCCGAGACGCCGCGAGGCGAACAGCACCGCCCGCCCGTCGGGCGTGACACTCATCGGCCGCTCATCGAGGGAGTACCAGGTCAGGCGCCGCGCCTCGCCGCCCTCGGCCGGGGCGCCGTAGAGGTTGAGGGCGCCGGACCGGTCGGAAGCGAAGGCGAGGCTCCGCCCGTCGGGCGACCAGAGCGGGGTTTCGGCGTGGAGCCCGGCGGGAGTCAGCGCCCGCGCCTCGCCCCCGCCTGAGGGAACGGTCCAGATCCGGCCCCGGAAGCGGAAGGCGATCCGGCTGCCATCGGGCGACAGGGCCGGCTCGCGCAGCCAGAGCGGCCGCTCGGCGGCTTGCGCTCCCGTAGCGCACAGGAGGAGCGCGATGACCAGGAGCCTGCGCATGCCGGACCGTCGAGACTTGCTGCCGTCGTTCTCCCCTTGCGTAAGGCAGCGCTCCGGCGCTGTCGAGCTTGGTCCGATGGTCGTTGGCAACGACCCTTGGCTCCGGTCTCGCAGTCTCCTCGCCCCTCCGGCTCGGCATCGGCGATTTGGGACGGGGCGACCGCGCCGAGTCGATGCCGGCGAGGCGACGGCCCGTCGATCCCGGGCCAGCCCGCGCTCGGGACGGCGCGTCGGCGTCCCGGGCTACCGGCATTGTGGCCCGCCGGTCCTACGCCACCCGCCGCGGTGCCGCGATCCCGCTGCGGCCATGCGCCAACTCGAAGAGTTCGTTCAGCTCGCTGCCGACGGTGCGGGCGATGCGGGTCGAGGCGGCCCCCTCGCTCCGGCCGGTGACGATCGCCCGGAGCGCGTCCGTGGTGCGCGTCTCGATGGCGTAGAACAGGCTCTCGGCCGCCTTGGCGTTGGCGCTGAGCAGCACCGAGGCGAGGTCCTGGTAGGCTTCCTTCAGAAGATGATGGGCCAGCCGCTCGGACGCCTGCTCCTCCGTTAGCGCATCATTGCTCACGGCTCGGTACCTCCTGTCAGTTACGCCGGACCGTGCCTCCTCTGGATTGCGCCGAGCTTGTGTGCCTCTGCGTCAGGAAGCCCGGCCCGACGGTCGCTCGATCGTCGCGGCTGGTCACGGAGCGCCAGGGACGGGGCCGTCATCGTTCGCCCGCGACGAGCGGCGCCCGCGCAACCATTGGAACGATCGATAGAATCGCAGGAGGCGAAACGATGCGTTTCGATCGTTTCCATTTTCAAGCAGCCGGAAGAGCGTCAAGGTAGCGCCGTTCGGACACGCCCGACCCAGCACGATCCGCCGGGCGCAACGAGAAGGAGCATGAGCGATGAGCTGGCACAGTGCCGACGACCCGGTCCCGGGCGACAGCATCAGCTGCGACGCGATCCAGACCCTGATCGTGCCGCGCTCGCGCGACCTCGGCTCGTTCGCGGTGCGGCGGGCGTTGCCCTCGACCCAGTGCCGGATGGTCGGCCCCTTCATCTTCTTCGATCAGATGGGCCCGTCGGAGTTCCTGCTCGGGCAGGGCATGGACGTGCGGCCGCATCCGCATATCGGCCTCTCCACCGTCACCTACCTGTTCGACGGCGAGATCATGCATCGCGACAGCCTCGGCACCGAATTGCCGATCCGTCCGGGCGAGCTCAACTGGATGACGGCCGGCCGCGGCATCACCCATTCGGAGCGCACCGGCAGCGCCCTGCGGCAGACCGGCTCGCGGCTGTTCGGCCTCCAGAGCTGGGTCGCCCTGTCGGCGCAGGACGAGGAGACCGCCCCGGCCTTCGAGCATTACGATGCCGCCGCGCTGCCGGTCGTCTCGGCCGAGGGCAAGACCGTCCGGCTGATCGCCGGCGAGGCGTACGGCGCGCGCTCACCGGTGCGGACCTCGACCCCGATGGTCTATGCCGATGTGGCGCTTCAAGCCGGCGCCGTCCTGCCGCTCGATCCCGATTACGACGAGCGCGCGATCTACACGGTGTCGGGTGCGATCGAGATCGCCGGCGATGGTTTCGGCCCCGGTCAGCTCCTGGTCTTCCGCCCCGGCGACCGGATCAGCGTGAGGGCGACGGAGGAATCCCGCTTCATGGTGCTCGGCGGCGAGCCGATGGACGGGCCCCGGCACCTCTGGTGGAACTTCGTCTCGTCGCGGCCGGAGCGGATCGCCCAGGCCAAGGAGGATTGGCGCCAGGGCCGGTTCGATACCGTGCCGAACGATGCCGAGTTCATCCCGCTGCCCGAGGACCCGCCGCCGGTGCGCTACCCGTGAGGAGGCGGGGGCTCGGCGGGCCTCGCCCGGGGCAGGCCGATCCCCGGCTCCCCGGTCCCGGGCCGCGGTGGCGGGGACCGCCCTACGCCCGGTGAAACCAGCGCCGGTCCAGCCACAGCAGCCCCCCGTTGGCCGCCACCGCCACGATCACCAGCATCAGGATCACGGCGGTCGTCTGCTGCACGTTGTGCAGGTTGATCCCGTTCACGATCAGGAAGCCGAGCCCTTTCTGCGAGGCGAACATCTCGCCGACGAGGACGCCGAGCAGCGTGAGCGAGAATCCTACCCTCAAGCCCGTGACGATCTCGGGCAGCACCGCGGGGGCGAGGATGGTGCGGATCGTCTCAGGCTGGCTCAGCCGCATCGCCCGGGCGGTGCGGATCAGCACCGGGCTGATGCCCTTGACCGCCGTCAGGGTGAACAGCGTGATCGGGATCACGCCGTGGATCACCCCGAAGGCCACCTTGGCGCCGAGGCCGAGGCCGAAGATCAGCAGGATGACCGGGTAGAGCGTGACCTTGGGGATCGCGTAAAGGCCGGCCAGGATCGGCTCGGCGACCTCCCCGGCGAAGCGGCGCAGACCTAAGACCAGCCCGAGCCCGATCCCGAGCCCGGCCGAGATCGCCAAAGCCGCGGCGAAGGCGGTGAACGTGGCGCCTGCATGCGACCAGAACCCCGCGGTGGCGGCAAGGCCCGCGAGGTGCCGGAAGGCGGCCAGCGGCGAGGCGATCGCCGCATCGCCGGCGTAAGCATGGAGCGCCTGCCAGAGGCCGACGAGAACCACGACCGTCGCGGCACCGTCGAGGACACCGGAGCGGGACGGGCCGGCGGGGGGCAGCGCGGCGGGAGCGCTCACGAACGGGCGCGGCGGCGCATCAGGCGGCCCTCCCAGGCATGCAGGGTCATGTTGAGGCCCGTCACCACGACGAGAACGAACAGCATCAGCGCGTACATCGTGCGGTTCTCGAAGCCGTCATAGGCGTAGGCGATGGCGTGGCCGAGGCCGGCATCGGCCAGGATGAACTCGCCCGCGATGATGCCGATGAAGGCGTAGGCGAGCGCCAGCTTCACGCCGGTGAGCAGGAAGGGCAGGGCGCTCGGCATCACCACATGGGCGAGGGTGGCGACCCGCCCGAGCCGGTGCGCCTGGGCGGTGCGCATCAGCACCCGCGGTACCCGGTCGAGGCCGTTGAGGGTCGAGAGGATCATCGCCGGCACCCCGAAGGCCATGCCGAGCACGATCAGCGGCACGCTGTTGAGGCCGAAGATCGCGACGAAGAGCGGGTAGAAGACGAAGGTCGGGATCGCGTAGTAGGAGGCGAGAAGCGGGTCGAGGCCGCGCCGCAGCCGCGGCAGGGCATGGATCGCGACGCCGAGGACGAACCCGATCGCCACCGACAGCACCAGGGCGACCGCCACGGTCGAGAAGGTGCGGGCGATGTCGCCGACGATCTCGCCCGAGGCGAGCATGGTCCAGAGCGTGGCGATCATCTCGCTCGGCGGGATCAGGGTCAGCGGATTGACCAGGTGCAGGCGGCAGGCCGCTTCGAGCAGCAGCACGAAGCCGGCGATCCAGCCGATCCGGGTCAGGGCGATCGCGCGCTCCCGCGTCATGGCGCGCTCGTTCTGCCGATGGCCTTCAGCGATTCCTCCCGCAGGTGCGACCACAGCCGGGCGGTGACCTGGCCGAAGCGCTCCTCCGCGACGATGCGGCTGTCGCGCTCGCGCGGCCAGCCGGTCTCGACGATCTCGATGAAGCGGCCGGGCCGCGACGACATCACGCCGATGCGGTCGGAGAGCATCGCGGCCTCGTCGAGCGCGTGGGTGATGAGAAGCACGGTGGCGCCGGTCTCGCGCCACAGCCGCAGGAGCTCGTCGCCCATCAGGAGGCGCGTCTGCTGGTCGAGCGCCCCGAACGGCTCGTCGAGCAGGATCAGGCGCGGCTGCGTCACGAGGGTGCGGGCGATGCAGACCCGCTGGCGCATGCCGCCGGAGAGCTGCGCCGGATAGGCCGCGGCGAAGTCGGACAGCCCCATGAAGCCGAGCGCGTAATCGACCCGGCGTCCGATCTCCGCCCCGTCCATGCCGGCGCGGCGCAACCCGAAGGCGACGTTGTCGCGCACGGTCAGCCAGGGGAACGAGGCGTCCTCCTGGAACACGATGCCGACGCCGTCGGGCACGCCGTCGACCGGGACGCCCTCGAACGACGCGGTGCCGGCATTCGGCCGACCGAGGCCGGACAGGACGTCGAGAAGGGTGGACTTGCCGCAGCCGGACGGGCCGACGACCGAGAAGAACTCGCCCTTGACGAGGTCGAGGTCGAGGGGACCGAGGGCGGCGAGCCGGCCGTAGATCCGGGTGACCCCGCGCAAGCAGGCATGGATCTCGCGCGGGGTCGCCGGCATCGTGCCGTCCGGCTCGGCGCTGAAGGCAAGGACGGCCATCTCGGCTCCCTACTGCGTGGCCTGGAGGTCTTTGGGCAGGAAGGACGTGTCGACGACCTGCTTCCAGTCGACCGGCCCTTTCAGGCGGCCGACGAGCTTCATGCCGTCGAGCATGCGGTTCATGTTGTCGTAGTGCAGCCGGCCGTCGCCGAAATACGAGAAGCCGAGGAGGTGCTTGAACACCTCGCGAAACGTCTTCGCATCGCCGCCATAGGCCTTGGCGACGATGTCGGCGGATTCGTCCGGATGGGCCTTGATGTACTCGACCCCCTCGCGTCGGGCCTCGATCAGCGCCCGCAGCGTATCGCCGCCGGTCCTGGCGAACTCGGTCGTCGTGATGCCGACCGTCTGGGTCAGCGCCGGGTTCATGCAGTCCTTGGCCCAGAACGCCGCCTTGACCTTGCCCTGGTTGCCCGACCACAGCGGCTCGCTCGTCATCGCCGCGTCGACCGCGCGGTTGAGCACCGCCGACAGGTTGGCGCCGAGATCGCCCGCTGCCACGAGCTGGAGGTCCTTCTGCTCCAGCCCGGCCTTCTGCAGGCAGTTGAGGACCACCATGTTGGTGACGGAGCCGGGCGCCGTATAGGCGATCTTCCGGCCCTTCATGTCGGCGAGCGAGCCGACCTTGCCGTCGGGTTGCGTGATCCAGAGGATGTCCTCGACGCTCTCGACGCCGCCGCTGATGATCCTGATCGGCTGGCCGGACTGGATCGCCAGGATGGCGGCCGGCAGCGCGACCTCGCCGAACGGCATTTCGCCGGCGAGCGTGTTGCGCACCGAGGTGCCGCCGCCGGCCGAGGTGAGGAAGCCGGTGATGTCGAGCCCGCGCTTCTTGAAGAATCCCTTCTCGCGGGCGACCGCATAGGGCGCGCCGTAGAAGGCCGAACCCCAGTGGGTGACCGTGATGGTCTCGGCGCGGACGCTCGGCCCGGCGAGGCCCGCGCCCGCCAGCAGCAATCCCAAGGCTCCGACGCGCAACGCTCTCGTGATCATTGGCTCTCTCCCTGTCTCGCCGGCCTGGTTCTTGTCGGTGTGCGTCGATCCGGAGGCCCGGATCCGGACCCTCGCGGCGCCGTCGCGCGCCTGCAACGCGCGGTGACTCCGATGCCCGTGAGCGTGGTGCCGATCTCGTCCAGCCCCTGCGGCAGGGCCTGACGGCGCTGCGGGTCGACGGCGAAGGACAACGGTCTCGCCCGACGGCTCGGACGTGACCGCCTATTCGGCGGCGTGGGTTCGCGGCGCGTCCTGCGGATCGCGGAACCGGGTCCGCAGGTCCTCCCAGCGATCGGCGCCGAGGCGGCGGAAGCGCTCGCGGATCGCCGGCGCGCCGGCCGAGCCCGGCGGGGCATGGGTCTCCTTGAGCGTGGCGAGCGCCGCGTCGAACGCCTCCATGGCCGCGCCGAACAGCAGGCTCGGCAGGATCGCCAGCCGGTAGCCCATCGCGTGGGCCGCCGGCATGTCGATGTCGGGCGTCTTGCCGCCGCGCACCACGTTGAGCAGGCACGGCCCCTTCACGAGGCGCGGCACGTCCCGCATCTCGTCGAGGCTCTGCGTCGCCTCGACGAAGGCCATGTCGGCGCCGGCCGCGAGCGCGAGGTTGGCGCGCGCCACCGCCTCGTCGAAGCCGGCGACGGCGCGGGAATCGGTACGCGCGATGATGACGAAGTCCGGGTTCCGCCGGGCTGCGACCGCGGCGCGGATCTTGGCCACGAACTCGTCGCGCGGCACGATCTCCTTGCCGTCGAGGTGACCGCAGCGCTTCGGGCTCACCTGGTCCTCGAGATGCAGGCCGGCGACGCCCCGCATCTCGTAGTCCTGCACCGTGCGGGTGACGTTGAGCTCGTTGCCGTAGCCGGTATCGGCGTCGGCGATGACCGGGATCCCGACCGCGCGGGCGAGCGTGCCGGCATTGGCCGCCATCTCGCTCATCGTCACGAGACCGAAATCCGGGTAGCCGAGGGAAGCCGCCGTACCGGCGCCGGTCATGTAGACGGCCGGGAAGCCCGCCTGCTCGATGAACGTGGCGGTGATCCCGTCATAGGCGCCGGGCGCGACGATCATCTCCGGACGCGCGAGGAGCGCGCGCAGCTGCCGGGCCTGACCCATCCGTTCCTCCCTGACCGGGCGTTTGTCGCCCGCTGCCCCGTCGCGGGGGCGCACCGTGCCGCCGCGGCGGACCGTGCCTGCTTGCATGCAGTTGTCCGGACAGGCTACTCGCCGTTTCGGGTCTGTCAATGGCGATTCGCGGCATTGTCAGAGCCTGGAGCCGGGGCGACGGGCGGGACACGACCGAGGCGGGACAGTCCTCACGCCCGCCACTCCCCGCGCCGGATCCGCGTCGTGTACCGGCACTGCTCGCCCGGATGCCAGTTCACCGAGGCCAGCATGATGCCGCCGCTGACATCGTAGTAGCGGCGCACGAAGCGCATCGCCGGGGCGCCGCGGGGGCGCTTGAGGGCGCGGGCGACCGCCGGCGGCATCGGCTGGGCCGAGATCTCCTGCAAGGCCTCGGCGATCAGCTCGCCCGAGCGCGCCTCGACGAGGCCGTAGACCGCACCGCCCACCTCCCGCAGGTCGGTGAGCAGCGGTGCGAACCGGGCGTGCACGTACACGCTCACGAAGCAGATCATGGCGTCGCGCGCCGCCGTCCAGCGCACGCCCTCCGCCTTCAGCCAGGACGAGCCGGCGGGAGCCTGCACGAAGCCGGCGACCTCCGTGTCGATCTGGATCATCTCGAGGACCGAGACGTCGAGATGCGTGTCGCGCGCGTACTCGAACATGTCAGCGAGGTCGTCGAAGACCTGCGCGAAGCCCGGCTGCGCGGTCGTGGCGATGACCGTCGAGCCGGCGCCCTGGCGCCGCTCGACCAGCCCCTTCTCGACGAGCTTGCGCAGGGCCTCGCGGATCGTGAAGCGGCTCGCCTCGAAGCGTGCGCACAGGGCCGTCTCGGTCGGCAGGGTCGAGCCCACCGGGTGCAGGCCGGTCCGGATCTCCTCCTGGAGCGCCCGCGCGATCCGCTCGTTGAGCGGCCCTGCCTCAGTGCTGCGATCCTGGCCGCGCTCCCGCGCCCCCACCGTCCTGCCGGACAAGATTCCCTCCGAGTTTGCGATCGGCCACTTGTCCAGACAAATTTGCCCGATTAGGCTCTGACGAACAAGAGGAACGCCCGATGATCCAGACCATAGACCCTGCCGCTGCGCCAGCCCTGTCGGACCTGCGCGTCCTCGAGATGGGCCAGCTGCTCGCCGGCCCGTTCTGCGGCCAGCTGCTCGCCGATTTCGGCGCCGAGGTGATCAAGATCGAGCAGCCGGGCGCCGGCGACCCGATGCGGGAATGGGGTCGCGAGAAGCCGCACGGCCAGTCGCTGTGGTGGCCGGTCATCGCCCGCAACAAGAAGTCGATCGAGATCAATGCCCGCGAGGCGGCCGGCCAGGACCTGATCCGGAGGCTCGTCGCGCGCTCCGACATCCTGATCGAGAATTTCCGGCCCGGCACGATGGAGAAGTGGGGCCTCGGCTACGACGCGCTGTCGGCCATCAACCCGCGCCTGATCATGATCCGCGTCTCCGGCTACGGCCAGACCGGGCCGTACTCGCAGAAGGCCGGCTACGGCGCGATCGGCGAGGCGATGGGCGGGATGCGCTACGTCGCGGGCGACCCCTCGCACCCGCCGTCGCGCGCCGGCATCTCGATCGGCGACACGCTGGCGGCCACCTTCGCCTGCGTCGGCGGGCTGATGGCGCTGCACGCCCGCACCCGCACCGGCCGCGGCCAGGTCGTCGACAGCGCGATCTACGAGGCGGTCCTCGCCGTCATGGAGAACCTTGTCACCGAGTACGACAAGACCGGCTACATCCGTGAGCGCACCGGCGCGATCCTGCCCAACATCGCGCCCTCGAACGTCTACCCGACGAAGAGCGGCGTCTACGTGCTGATCGCCGCCAACCAGGACAGCGTGTTTCGGCGCCTCGCCACGGCGATGGGCCGGCCGGAGCTTGCCACCGACCCGCGCTACGCCACCCATACCGAGCGCGGCCAGCGCCAGGCCGAACTCGACGACCTGATCGCCGCCTGGACGGCCGGATTCGAGCGTGAGGAGCTCGGCCGCATCCTCGACGAGGCTGGCGTGCCCCGCGGCGACATCTATCGCGCGCCCGAGATGCTGGAGGACGCGCATTTCAAGGCGCGCAAGACCATCGTCGACGTGGCGCATCCTTTGTTCGGCAATTTGAAGATGCAGAACGTGGCGCCGCGCCTCTCGGCCAATCCGGGCCGGGTGGTCGCCGCCGGGCCGGAGCTCGGCCAGCACAACGCCGAGGTGTTCCGCGATGTCCTGGGCTTGAGCGAGGCGGAGCTGGCGCAGCTGGTCGAGGGGCGGGTGATCGGCGGATCGGCGCGGGAGGCGGCGTGAGCCGAAGGGATGGCCTGGCGCGCGAATGGACGGGCCATCGTCAGTCACCGCCCTTTCCGGGCCCGGAGAGGGGGCATTGTGAAGAGTGGGAGGAATGACATGACCGCACAGCGCCCGACTTCCATCGACATCGTCGAGGTCGGCCCCCGCGACGGCTTGCAGAACGACAGCCGCCACCTCTCGACCGACGCCAAGGTCGAGATGATCCGGCGGCTCGCCGGCGCGGGCCTGCGGCGGATCGAGGCCGCGAGCTTCGTCAACCCGAAGCGCGTGCCGCAGATGGCCGATGCCGAGGCGGTGCTGGCGCGCGTCGTCGGCCTGCCGGGGGTCAGCGTCTCCGGCCTCGTCCTCAACGCGCGCGGCTTCGAGCGTGCGCTCGCGGCGGGCTTGCGCGAGATCAGCTTCGTGGCGGTCGCGACGGACACGATGGCGGCGCGCAACCAGGGCACGACCGCGCGCGGGTTGGTCGAGACCTGGGCCGCGATCGCGAAGCGCGCGGACGATGCCGGCCTGTTCCGGTCGGTCACGATCGCGGTCGCCTTCGGCTGCCCGTTCGAGGGCGAGGTGCCGCTCGACCGCGTGATCGCGATCGCCCGGGCCCTGGCCGAGAGCGGCGCCGACGAGATCTCGCTGGCCGACACGATCGGCGTTGCGACGCCGCGGGCGGTCGAGGAGCGCTTCGCGGCCCTCGCCGAGGCCGTGCCCGGCCTGCCGATGCGGGCGCATTTCCACAACACCCGCAACACCGGCTACGCCAATGCCGATGCGGCGCTCCGCTCCGGCGTCACCGTGCTGGATGCGAGCCTGGGGGGCTTGGGCGGCTGCCCGTTCGCGCCGGGCGCCACCGGCAACATCGCGACGGAAGACCTCGCCTCGATGCTGGAGCGGGATCGCGTCGCGACCGGGATCTCGCTCGCGTCGTTGCGCGACGCGACCCTGTGGCTCGAGGGCGAGATGGGGCGGCGCCTGCCGGCCCACGGCGCCCACGTCACGCCCTGGCCCGCGGTGCTGGCGGCCTGAGAACCACACACGATGCCCGCCTGACGGGCGCCGCCCGACGCCGCCGGCATGAGAGCGGCCGGGAGAGGGAAGGAACCTTGACCATGGCACCACCATACTCGGCCGGGGCGCGCCTCGACCGCCTGCCGATCTCCGGCTTCCACCGCCGCATCCTGTGGTTGATCGGCGCGGGGATGTTCTTCGACAGCTTCGACATCTACCTGGCGGGCGGCATCCTCGGCGCCCTGGTCAAGGAGGGCTGGTCGGACCTCCGGCTCAACGCCGCCTTCCTCTCGGCGACCTTCATCGGGATGGTGATCGGCAGCTTCTCCGCCGGGATCCTCGGCGACCGGTTCGGGCGCCGGTTCACCTACCAGGCGAACCTGATGATCTTCGGGCTCGCCTCGCTGGCCGCCGTGCTCGCCCCCGACATGGCGAGCCTGATCGTCTTGCGCTTCTTCATGGGCGTGGGCTTGGGGGCCGAGATCGTGATCGGCTACGCGACGATCGGCGAGTTCATCCCGCCGGCGCAGCGCGGCCGCTGGGCGGCCTACCTGTCGATCATCACCAACACGGCGCTCTTTGCCGCGACACTGGTCGGCTACCTGGTGATCCCGACCTTCGGCTGGCGCACGATGTTCGCGATCGCGGGCGTCGGGGCGCTCGCCGTCTGGTACGCCCGCAAGAGCATGCCGGAGAGCCCGCGCTGGCTCGAATCCGTCGGCCGGACCGACGATGCCGACCGGGTCCTGACGGAGATCGAGGCGACGTATGGCGGAAGGCTGCCGGCGCCGCGCCGCGACCCCGTCGCGACCCACCCTGATCCCGGCCTCAAGGTCCTGTTCGGCTCCTCCGTGATCCGCCGCACGTTGCTCGCGACGGTCATCAACGTGATGATCAACGTGTCGATCTACGGCTTCGTCGCCTGGGTGCCGACCTTCCTGGTCAAGCAGGGGCTCAGCGTCGGCTCGTCGCTCGGCTACACGACCTTCATGTCCCTCGGCGGCCCGGTCGGCGCCTGCCTCGGCGCGGTGATCGCCGAGCGCCTCGGCCGGCGCAACGGCCTCACGGTCACGTCGCTCGTCGCGGCGCTCCTCGGCGTCGCCTATACCCTGGCGCCGTCGATCGAGATCGCGACGGCGGTCGGCTTCGGGCTGTTCACCTGCATCTACCTCATGGTGGCCCTCGGCATCGCGGCCTACATCCCGGAGCTCTTCCCGACCGAGTACCGCCTGCGCGGCACCGGCGTGGCGAGCACGGCGGGGCGGATCGCCGGCATCTTCATCCCGCAAGGGGTGGTCTGGCTCTACGCGTCCGGCGGGATCGTGCCCGTGCTGGTCATGCTGGTGGGCGCCCTGCTCGTGCAGGCCCTCTGCGTCGGCCTGTTCGGCATCGAGACCCGCAACCGCAGCCTCGAGGACCTGCGGCC
>JAEWKL010000883.1 GCA_023386115.1 Pseudomonadota bacterium | reverse complement strand
GCCTCACTCCGGCGCCCGCATCCGGTAGCCCACCCCGGTCTCGGTCAGGATGTAGCGCGGGCGCTCGGGCTCGGGCTCGAGCTTCTGGCGCAGCTGGCGCACGTAGACCCGGAGATATTGCGGGTCGGCGGCGGTGCCCCAGACCTCGCGGAGCAGGTGGGCGTGGGTGAGCACCTTGCCGGCATGGTGCACGAGCAGGCGCAGCACGTCGTATTCCTTGGGCGACAGCTTCACCTCGCGCTCGCCCACCCGGACGATCCGGCGCACCAGGTCGACCGAGAGGTCGCCGGCGCGGAAGACCGGGCGCTCGCCGCCGACCGCGAGCTGGTGGCGCAGGGCCGTGCGCATCCGGGCGAGCAGCTCGTTCATGCCGAAGGGCTTGGTGACGTAGTCGTCCGCCCCGAGATCCAGCGCCTCGACCTTGCCGGCCTCGTCGTCCCGGCTCGACAGCACGATCACCGGCAGGTCGGGCTTGCGGCCGCGGATCTGCGCCAGCAGGTCGTGGCCGGCGATGTCCGGCAGGCCGAGATCGAGGATCGCCAGGGCGAAATCCTCCCGTCCCAGGAGGTCGAGGGCGGTGCGGCCGTTCGGAGCCTCGGCCACGGCGTAGCCCTGGCTGGAGAGGCCCACGCGCAGGAGCCGGCGGATCGGCGGCTCGTCGTCGATCACCAGGATGCGGATGTCGTTGCTCACGCGGCGTCCTCCAGGGCGGCGCGGGGCACCGGGAAGGTCAGGGTGAAGGCGGCGCCGGGACCGTCGCTCCGGTTGCGGGCGGTGATCCGCCCGCCCATGGCCTCGACGAAGCCGCGGGAGATGGCAAGCCCCAGGCCCGTCCCGGCCCGGACCCGGTCGCTCTTCCTCACCCGGTAGAAGGTGTCGAAGATCCGCTCCTCGTCGCCCGCCGGGAGGCCCTCGCCCTCGTCGAGGATCCGCAAGGCCACCGCGTCGCCCTCCCGCCAGCCCTCGATCCGCACCCGGCTGCCCTCCGGCGCGTACTTGGCGGCGTTGTCGAGAAGGTTGAACAGCACCTGCTCCATCAGCACCGCGTCGAGACGCAAGGAGGGCAGGCCGGGCCTCAGCGCCAGCGCGATCCGGTGATGGGCGAGGATCTTGCCCGCCCGCTCCAGGGCCGTCGCGACGATCTCCGCAAGGTCGTGGGGGGCGAGGTTCGGGGCGAGCGCGCCGGATTCGAGCTTCGTCATGTCGAGCAGGTTGGCGATGAAGCGGTTCAGCCGCTCGGCCTCGTCGATCATCGTCGCGAGCAGTTCGCCCTGCGCCTCCCGGTCCAGGGCGGGACCGAGGTCGCGCAGCGTCGTGGCCGAGCCGAGCACCGCGGCGAGCGGCGTCTTGAGGTCGTGCGAGAGCGAGGAGAGCAGGGCCTGGCGCAGGCGGTCGGTCTCGGCCGAGCGCCGGGCCCGGTCGAGATCCTCGACGAGGTGGACCCGCTCGATGGCGAGCGCCGCCTGGTCGGCCAGCGCATCGAGGAGCCGGCGCTGGTCGGGGGTGAGGAGCGGCCCCGGCTTGTCGCCGTCGAGCCCCACCACCCCGACCATGCCGCGGCCGGTGCGCAGGGGCAGGAACAGACGCCGGGCGCCCGGCAGGGTGTCGGCGCCGCGGCCCGCCGGGCGGCCGTGGTCGAAGGTCCATGTCGCCGCCGCGAGGTCGGCCTCGTCGAGGAAATCCTCCGGCGGATAGCCCGCCATCACGGCGATGGCGCCGCTTCGCGCCGCGGCGCCCTCCTGCGGCAGGAGCAGCACCACCCGCAGGCGCAGCATCAGGGCGATCTGGTAGGCGGTGGCCCAGAGCACGTCGTCGAGGGTGCCGCAGCCCGCGAGCTTGCGCGAGAAGCCGTAGAGCGCTTCCGTCGCCTTGCTGCGCGTGCGCGAGATCGTCGCCTCGGCCCGCACCCGCGCGGCGAGGTTCGAGACCACTACCGCCACCAGGGTGAAGAAGAACAGCGCGACGACGTTGGTCGGGTCGGCGATGGTGAAGGTGTAGAGCGGCGGCAGGAAGAAGAAATTGTAGGCGAGCGACGAGCCAAGGACCGCGGCGAGCGACGGATACAGCCCGAAGCGCACCGCCACCGCCACGACCGCGGTGAGGAAGACGAGGTCGGTGCTCTCGTGCCCGAGCGAGGGTTGCAGAGCGAGACCCACGCCCAGCGCGACCGCGACCGCCGCCAGCGCCGCCCCGTAGGGCAGGAGGGTCGGCCGCGGCGGGGAGGCGGTGCGCACGCCCTTGTGGGGCGCGGGATCCCCGGCGACCTCCTCGCCCGCCACGACGTGGACGCTGATCGGGCCGGAGCGGCGCAGCAGGTCGTGCACCACCGAGCCGTGGAGAAGCTCGAACCAGCGCGAGCGGGTCGACTTGCCGATCACCACGTGGGTGACGTTGTGCTCGCGGGCGAAGCCCGCCACGTCGTCGGCGATGCGGCCCTGGCTCGGCAGGGTCGCGGTCTCTCCGCCGAGCCGCTCGGCGAGCCGCAGGGTGTCGGCGATGCGGTCGCGCTCCGCCTCGCTCAAGGAGGCGCTGCGCCGGCTCTCGATGGTGAGCGCCGTGAAAGGCGCGCGCAGCCGGTCGGCGAGGCGCTTGGCGTAGCGCACGAGGCTGCCTGAGCGCGGGTCCTCGCTGACGCAGACCAGCACCCGCTCCCCCGCCGCCCAGGGCCCGGGAATCGCGTGGGCGCGCATATGGGTGACGAGCTGGTCGTCGACCTGCTGTGCGGTGCGGCGCAGGGCCAGCTCGCGGAGCGCCGTGAGGTTGCCGGGGGAGAAGAAGTGCTCGAGCGCCCGCTCGGCCTGGCGCGGGAGGTAGACCTTGCCCTCCTGCAGGCGCCGGATCAGGTCGTCGGGCGAGAGGTCGATCACCTCGATGTCGTCGGCCCGGTCGAGGATCGAATCCGGCACCGTCTCGCGCACCCGGATCCGGGTGATCTGCGCCACCACGTCGTTCAGGCTCTCGACGTGCTGGATGTTGAGCGTCGTGTGGACGTCGATGCCGGCCTGGAGCAATTCCTCGACGTCGAGGTAGCGCTTCGGGTGGCGTGAGCCCGGGGCGTTGGTGTGGGCGAGCTCGTCGACGAGGGCGAGCCGGGGCTTTCGGGCGAGGAGCCCGTCGAGGTCCATCTCGCCGAGCGTGCCGCTGCCATAAGGGACGGCGCGGCGGGGCAGCACCTCGAGCCCGGCGACGAGGGCCTCGGTCTCGGGCCTGCCATGGGTCTCGACCACGCCCACCACCACGTCGACGCCCTCGCGCCGCCGGGCATGCGCCGTGGTCAGCATCTCGTAGGTCTTGCCGACCCCCGGCGCGGCGCCCAGGATGATCTTCAGGCGCCCGCGCCCGGGCGCCTCCCGGCGCGCCTGCGCCAGCAGGGCGTCCGGCGAGGGCCGCAGGCCCTCGCGTGAAGGCCTGCCGTCCCTCATCGGGCCTGGTGCGCGGGCATTGGGCCGAGATCCAGGGCGCGGTTGAGGGCGAGCACGTTCACCCGGCGCTCGCCGAGGATTCCGAGGCCCGGCTCCCGGACCTGCCCGGCGACGAGGGCGCGCAAGGCATCCTCGGAGAGGCCGCGGGCCTTCGCCACCCGGGGCACCTGGAACAGGGCGGCCTCGGGCGAGACGTCCGGGTCGAGGCCCGACCCCGAGGTGGTGACGAGATCCTGCGGCACCGGGTCGGCAGGGTTGTCCGCCTTGAGGGCGGCGATGTCCGCCTTCACCCGGTCGATCAGCGCGGGGTTGGTCGGCCCGAGATTGGCGCCACCGGAATTGGCGGCGTTGTAGGGCGCAGGCACGGTCTTCGCGGCATCGGCGGGGTCGGGCGCCACGGTGGCCGAGGGGCGGCCGTGGAAGTAGCGCGCGCTGGTGAAGCTCTGGCCGATCAGCGCGGAGCCGACCAGCGTGCCGTCGGGCGCGCGGATCAGGCTGCCTTGCGCCTGCGCCGGGAAGAGCGCGCCGGCGATGCCCGTCATGGCGAGCGGGTAGGCGAGGCCGGTGACGAGCGTCAGGCCGGTGAGGAGCACGAAGGCGGGGCGGAGGTGCCGGAGCATGGCGGTGTCCTTCAAGCCGGATTGTCGTCAAGCGAGGTGGAGGGCGCTCACGGCGAGGTCGATCAGCTTGATGCCGGCGAACGGCACCAGGATCCCGCCGAGACCATAGATCAGGAGGTTGCGCCGCAGCAACGCGGCGGCGCCGACGGCGCGGTAGCTCACCCCGCGCAAGGCGAGCGGGATCAGCGCCACGATGATCAGCGCGTTGAAGATAATCGCCGACAGGATGGCGCTCTGCGGCGAGGCCAGCCCCATCACGTTGAGGGCCTGGAGCTGGGGATAGAGCCCGACGAACATCGCCGGGATGATGGCGAAGTACTTCGCCACGTCGTTGGCGATCGAGAAGGTGGTGAGCGCGCCGCGGGTCATCAGCAGCTGCTTGCCGATCTCGACGATCTCGATGAGCTTGGTCGGGTCCGAATCGAGGTCGACCATGTTGCCGGCCTCGCGCGCCGCCACCGTGCCGGTGTTCATCGCCACGCCGACATCGGCTTGGGCCAGCGCCGGCGCATCGTTGGTGCCGTCGCCGCACATCGCCACGAGCTTGCCTTCAGCCTGTTCCTTGCGGATCAGCGCCAGCTTGTCCTCGGGCGTCGCCTGCGCCAGGAAATCGTCGACGCCGGCTTCCGCCGCGATCGCCGCCGCGGTCATTGGGTTGTCGCCGGTGATCATCACCGTGCGGATGCCCATCCGGCGCAGCTCCGCGAAGCGCTCCCGGATGCCGCCCTTGACGATGTCCTTGAGGTGGACGACGCCGAGCAGGCGGCCGTCGCGGGCCACCGCGAGCGGCGTTCCGCCGGCCTTGGCGATCTCCTCGGCGATCGCGCGGACCTCCCGGGCCGCCGCCGGATCGAGGCGGGACTGCAGCACC
>JAEWKL010000839.1 GCA_023386115.1 Pseudomonadota bacterium | reverse complement strand
GCTCGGCGCCCTGGACCGCGACGCGGTCGACCGCTCCCGCGCGGGCGAGGGGAGCACCGGGCCGACCACCGACTACGTCGCCGTGCGCGCGGAGGCCAAGCTCATCGAGGTGGCCCGCCTCTACCGGGCAGGGCAGCCCGTCGCAGTCGTCGACGGCGACGGCCGCTTCCTCGGCACGCTCGGTGCCGACGACCTGCTGGCGCGCATCGCATCCACCTCGTCCGCGAGCATTTCCCCCGGAGGACACCATGCTTGAGGCCGACGATCTCGCCGTCCTGCCTGTCGACAGCTGGATCCAGGACGGCGTCAACTGGGCCGCGCTCAACCTGCGACCGGTCTTCCTCGCCATCAAGTGGCCGGTCGAGAGCCTGCTCCGGTTGAATGACTGGATCCTGCACGCGATCCCGTTCCCGTTCGTCGTGATCGGCGTCCTCATCCTCGCCTGGCGGCTCACGACGCCTGGGATCGCGGTGTTCAGCGCGATCTCCCTCGTGGTCATCGCAGCGCTCGGGGTCTGGAGCGAGGCGATGACAACGCTCTCGCTCATCTCCACGGCGATCGTGCTGTGCACCGTGATCGGCATCCCGATCGGCATCTGGTGCGCGCGCAACGATCGCGTCTGGAGCATCGTGCGGCCGATCCTCGACATCATGCAGACCACGCCCAGCTTCGTCTACCTGGTGCCGGTCGTGATGCTGTTCGGGGTCGGCACGGTGCCGGGCGAGGTCGCGGTGGTGACCGCGGCGGTGCCGCCGCTGATCCGGTTCACCAATCTCGGCATCCGGATGGTGGATCGCGAGATCGTCGAGGCGGGCCTCGCCTTCGGGGCGGACAAGCGCCAGCTCCTGTTCGAGATTCAGCTGCCGCTCGCCGTGCCCACCATTCTCGGCGGCCTCAACCAGACGGTTCTCACGGCGATGGTGCTCTCGGTCGTAGTTGCGATGATCGGCGCGGAGGGCCTCGGGCTGGTCGTGCTCCAGGGGCTCGGGCGTCTCGACGTCGGACGGGCGGCGGTGGGCGGCATCGCGATCGTCCTGCTCGCGATGATGCTCGACCGGATCACCCAGACGCTCGCCGAACCCAAGCGCGGCATCGCCCCCCGGACGACGCTGCTCGGCACCGTCTCGCGCCTGTTCCAGAGAGGGACGGTGCCCGACGCCACGGAGTCCGCGCCGCCGGCCAAGCAGGCGCTCTGAGACGGGGCGGCGGTACGAGGGCCGGCACATCCCGGGCCCGCGTGTCGTGGTCGCGATGAAAAGGTCGAGGATCGTGAGGAGAATCGTATGACCGTGGCGACGTGTCTGAAGATGTTGAGGATCGCCGGCATGGCCGCCCTCGTGGGCGTCGTGGCGGCGCCGGCGCTCGGGCAGGAGATGCCTGGCAAGGGGCGAACCGTGCGCTACGCACAAAGCGACAGCCTCGGCGCCAATTACGTGTTGGCGCAGATCGTCACCCGGGCTCTCAAGGAACTCGGCTACGACGTGAAGCTCACCACCGTGAACACGACGCTGTTCTTCCAGGCGGCCGCGCAAGGCGACCTCGACCTCGCGACGGACGTCAACTTTCCGCAGCGGGAGCCGGGCTTCCGGGCGGTCGAGAAGGACGCGGACCGCGTCGGCTCGGGCCTGATCGTCGGCGGCGGCATCAACGGCTACCTCATCGACAAGAAGACGGCCGATGCGCACAAGATCACCACCCTCGAGCAGATGAAGGATCCTAAGATCGCCGCCCTGTTCGGCAAGGACGGCAAGGCCGATCTGATCAATTGCGATCCAGGCTGGAGCTGTGGCGACGTCGTGGACTACCAGATCGACAAGTTCGGGCTGAAAAACACCGTCAAGTCGATCCGCGGCAAGTACGAGGCCCTGATGGTCGAGGCCGTCGCCCGGGTGAAGCGCGGCGAGCCCGCCTTCTTCTACGCCTGGAGCCCGTCCTGGGTGAACAACGCCCTCGTGCCCGGCACGGATGTCGTCTGGTTGCCCACGCCCGAGGATGCGCTGCCTCCTACCGTCACGCATCGTGGCTCGGCGCTCGTCAACGGCGTGAAGGGTTGCGCCGGAGGCGCCGATCCGTGCCGCATGGCCATGGCGTCATGGAACTGGGGCGCGGTGGGCAACAAGAAGTTCCTGGCCGCCAATCCCGCCGTCACGACGCTGATCGAGAACATGAAATTTCCGATCGACACATGGTCCGGCTGGGAGTTCGCCATCAACAAAGGCGGCGGCAGCACGTCGCTGGTCACGCGCCTCGCCATCGAATGGATCGGCACGCACAAATCGCAGTTCGATGCATGGATTTCGACGGCGCGAACCGCAAAATGAGCAAAATAGCGTCAACAATCGGTTCGTAAAATACGCTAGAACTGCTCTTATGCTCGCAGAATGTAGCCGATCTAACGGATTGATCGCCACTCTCTGGCTTCAGACATCAACGCTTTACACTTTAGCGCCCTGGCATCGACACGTCGACGCCAAGGCGTCCAGTGGGTCGGCGCCGACGGCCGTTTAGCCTTGCCTCGCGCCTTCGAACGCGCCCGTTCGAAGGCGCAGCAGGATCAGTCGTGCCTTACGGACTCACGGCTCATCGCATGCCCTGCCCTTTCCTGGATCTTCTTCCAACGTCGTTTCAGACGCTAGGGAAGGGAGCGGCATACGAACGGCGGTCGGCCCCTTGATATGCGATCGAAACACATCGTTGTGAACCGCGCCCGGCTTCTGCCAGCCCGCGATTCGGGTGCCCGGCCCCCTCCAAACCGCACCCCACGCCGACACGCCTGCCTGTCTCGGCAAAAATGCCGTCTCGACCCCGGCATCCTGTAACCCCGCAGCCCGGAGCCTGCGCCATGCGCCCCAATTCCCTGATCGAGCTCGACCGCGACCATCTCATCCACCCGGTGATCTCGTGGAAGGGTCACGAGGCGCGCGGCGCCACGGTGCTGCAATCGGCGCAAGGCGCCACTCTCACCGATGCGGAAGGCCACACCTTGCTCGACGGGTTCTCGGGCCTGTGGTGCGTCAATGTCGGCTACGGCCATGAATCGATCGTGGAAGTCGCAACCGAGCAGATGCGGCGGCTGCCCTATGCCACCGGCTACTTCCACTTCTCGAGCGAGCCGGCGATCCGGCTCGCCGCCCGCCTCGCCGAGCTGGCACCCGGCGACCTGAACCACGTCTACTTCACGCTCGGCGGCTCGGACGCGGTCGATTCGGCTGTGCGGTTCATCCGCTACTACTACAACGTCACCGGCCGGCCGGCGAAGAAGCACATGATTGCCCTGGAGCGGGGCTATCACGGCTCCTCGACCGTCGGCGCCGGGCTGACCGCGATCCCCGCCTTTCACGACGGCTTCGACGCGCCGACCCCGCTCCAGCACCACATCCCCTCGCCCTATCCCTACCGCAACCCAGCCGGCGACGGCGCCGAGGCGGTGATCGCCGCCTCGGTGGCGGCGCTGAAGGCCAAGGTCGCGGAACTGGGCGCGGACAATGTCGCGGCCTTCTTCGTCGAGCCGGTCCAGGGCTCGGGCGGCGTGATCGTGCCGCCGGACGGCTGGCTGAAGGCGATGCGGGACGCGGCGCGCGACCTCGACATCCTGTTCGTCGCCGACGAGGTCATCACCGGCTTCGGCCGC
>JAEWKL010000835.1 GCA_023386115.1 Pseudomonadota bacterium | reverse complement strand
GGTGACGGTCGAGGCGCCGGTCGGCCCGGGCGCCGCGACGGCCGAGGGATTGCCGCCGGTGTTGTTCTGCGTCGGCGCGACCGTGCCGGTCGTCGCCGGCCCCGTGCGCATGGTGCCGGGGGCGGTGGTCTGGGCCGAGGCCGCGCCCGCGACGAGAAGGCTGGCGGCGAGTCCTGCGAGAATCGAACGCATGCTGCTCTCCTGTCGGATCCCGAATTCATCAGATCCTGGACCCGACAACGCGCGCGATGTGATCCGGTTCGACTGTCTTCAATTGTGATGCGTGATGATGCGGCGCAGCATCGCGCAGCATTCCTCGAGATCGGCGCGCCCGATCGACTCGTCGGGCCGGTGCGCCTCGGCGATGCGGCCGGGCCCGCAGATGATCGACGGGATGCCGGCGGCCTGGAACAGCCCGGCCTCGGTGCCGTAGCTCACCGCTCCCAGGGCCGGCCGGCCGGACCAGGCCTCGGCGAGGCCGCGCAAGGGCGCGTCGTCGGGCAGGTCGAGGGCCGGGTAGAGCGACAGCACCTCGCTCTCGACCGCGACGGCGCGCCCGGCCGCCCGGAGCGGCGCCAGGAGATCGGTGATGCCGGCCTGGAGCGCGTCGTGGATCGTCATCGGGTCGGTGCCCGGCACCGCGCGGGCCTCCCACTCGACCCGGCAGGTGTCGGGCACGACGTTGACGCCGGTGCCGCCGGCGATGATCCCGACCTGGAGCGTCGAGGCGGCCGGCTCGAACAGCGGGTGGAACGGGCCCTGGCGGGAAAACCCCTCGTGAAGGCTCCGCACCAGCCCGACGATGTCGGCGGCCAGATGCACGGCGTTGTCGGCGAGATCCGGCCGCGAGGAATGGCCGGCCCGGCCCCGCACCGTGAGGCGCCCCGCCACCTTGCCCTTGTGGCGCAGGACCGGGCGCATCTCCGAGGGCTCGCCGACGAGGCAGGCCAGGGGGGCCGCGCAGAGCTCGGGCAGCCGCGCGATCATGTGGCGGACGCCGACGCAGCCGACCTCCTCGTCGTAGGACAAAGCGAGGTGGATCGGGCGGGCGAGGTTCGCCCGCACCATCTCGGGCACGAGCGCCAACAGGCAGGCGACGAAGCCCTTCATGTCGACGGCGCCGCGCCCGACCAGGCGGTCCCCGACCGACCGCAGGGTGAAAGGGTCGCCGCTCCAGCCCTCGCCGGCCGGCACCACGTCGAGATGGCCCGACAGGACGATGCCGGGCCTGTCGCGCGGGCCGATCGTGGCGAACAGGTTGGCGCGGTCACCCTCCGGCCCCGGCAGCACCTGCGCCTCGACGCCGTCGCGGGCGAGATGGGTGCGCACCCAGTCCACGATCGCGCCGTTCGGCGTGCGGCAGACGGAGGGGAACGCGACGAGGTCGGAGAGGAGGGCGACGGCGGTCATCGGGGCTCTCGCATCGGGGCTCTCGCGCTGGCTGTCCCGGAACCATAATCCGAAACGATCGGCGCACTCCGGCGGAAAGCCGCTCGTTGCGGCAGAACCTGCGGCGAGGGAGGCCCGCCACGGCAGGAACGAGCCGCCCCTCCGGACGCGCGATCCCGGGAGAGTTGCCAGCTGACAAGTCCGGCGGAGCGCCGGCCGCGTCGTCACGCCCGCCCGCCATCATTTCTGCCGCCTCACCCCCTCCAAACCCGCCCCCCGCGCGGTGCCGCGGGGCCAGATCGGCGGAAAATCCCGCGGCCTCCCGCGCATGGTCGGGGCCCGCCGCCCGGAGCCCTGACCCATGCGCGCCAATTCCCTGATCGAGCTCGACCGCGACCATCTCATCCACCCGGTGATCTCGTGGAAGGGCCACGAGGCGCGCGGCGCCACGGTGCTGCAATCGGCGCAAGGCGCCTACCTGACCGACGCGGAAGGCCACACCCTGCTCGACGGGTTCTCGGGCCTGTGGTGCGTCAATGTCGGGTACGGCCACGACTCGATCGTCGAGGCGGCGGCCGAGCAGATGCGGCGGCTGCCCTACGCCACCGGCTACTTCCACTTCTCGAGCGAGCCGGCGATCCGGCTCGCCGCCCGCCTCGCGGAGCTGGCACCCGGCGACCTGAACCACGTCTACTTCACGCTCGGCGGCTCGGACGCGGTCGATTCGGCGGTCCGCTTCATCCGCTACTACTACAATGTCACCGGCCGGCCGGCGAAGAAGCACATGATCGCCCTGGAACGGGGCTATCACGGCTCCTCGACCATCGGCGCCGGGCTGACCGCGATCCCCGCCTTTCACGACGGCTTCGACGCGCCGACCCCGCTCCAGCACCACATCCCCTCGCCCTATCCCTACCGCAACCCGGCCGGCGACGGCGCCGAGGCGGTGATCGCCGCCTCGGTGGCGGCGCTGAAGGCCAAGGTCGCGGAACTGGGCGCGGACAATGTCGCGGCCTTCTTCGCCGAGCCGGTCCAGGGCTCGGGCGGCGTGATCGTGCCGCCGGACGGCTGGCTGAAGGCGATGCGGGACGCGGCGCGCGACCTCGACATCCTGTTCGTCGCCGACGAGGTCATCACCGGCTTCGGCCGC
>JAEWKL010000798.1 GCA_023386115.1 Pseudomonadota bacterium | reverse complement strand
GGCGAGGACCGCCCGCGCCCCGGCCTCGACCGAGCAGATCACCGGCACCTCCACATGGGGCTGCACCCGCTCGGCCAAGCCCGCCAGCGCGGCGCCGCCGAGCACCACCACGTCGGCGCCGTCGATCTCGGCTGACGAGCGACAGGCGGCGGCCAGGCGGTCCAGAGCCGCGTCGGGGTCGCGGGCGATCTCGCCGCCGGTCGGCGCCACGGTGCGGATGCCGGCGAGGCGCTCGGTGAGGCCGAGCGTCGCCACGAACTCGGTCAGCATCGGCTTCCACAGCACGCCGCCGGTGACGATGCCGATCCGGCGTCCCCTTGTGCAGGCAAGATGCAGCGCGCCCTCCGCCATGCCGACGACCGGCACGGGGGAGACTTCCTTGAGGGCGAGCAGCCCCGGATCGCCGAAGCAGGCGAGATAGACGGCGTCGCAACCCGAGACGTTCGCCGCCAGCGCGTCGAGGGCGGCGTGGCCGGCGATCGCCGCGGCGGCGCGGCTCGCGATGTAGCGGGCGCCGAACCGGCCGGTGGCCGGCACGATCTCGGCCGGGATCAGGCGCCGGACATGCGCCGCCGCCTGCTCGGTGACGGCCTCGGTGGTGTTGGGGTTGATGAGCAGGATGCGCATGCCATCGGTCTCCCGGCGCATCCCGCCGATCATGCCGCTACTTCTCGACGAAGGCCTTCTCGATCACGTAATGTCCGGCCTCGCCGTGGTTGCCCTCGATGTAGCCGGCGTCCGCGAGGAGGTCGCGGGTGTCGCGGATCATGTCGGGGCTGCCGCAGAGCATGAACCGGTCGGCCTCCTTCGACATCATCGGCAGGCCGATATCGGAGAAGAGCTTGCCCGACGTCATCAGGTCGGTGATGCGGCCGCGGTTGCGGAACGGCTCGCGGGTCACGGTCGGGTAGTAGATCAGCTGGTCGCGGACCATGTCGCCGATCAGCTCGTGGTTCGGCAGCGTCTCGGTGATCGTCTCGCCATAGGCGAGCTCCTGGACCTGGCGGCAGCCATGGACCAGGATCACCTTCTCGAAGCGCTCGTAGGTCTCCGGGTCCTTGATGATCGCCAGGAACGGGGCGAGGCCGGTGCCGGTGCCGAGCAGGTAGAGGTGCCGTCCGGGCATCAGGTTGTCGAGCACCAGGGTGCCGGTGGCCTTGCGGCTGACCACGATCGGGTCGCCGACCTTCAGGTGCTGCAGCTTGGAGGTGAGGGGGCCGTTGGCCACCTTGATGGAGAAGAACTCCAGCTCGTCCTCGTAATTGGCACTGACCACGCTGTAGGCGCGCAGGAGCGGCTTCGCTCCCTCGCCCTTGAGGCCGATCATGGTGAACTCGCCGTTGCGGAAGCGGAACGACGGGTCGCGGGTGGTGCGGAAGCTGAAAAGCGAATCCGTCCAGTGATGGACGGACAGGACGCGCTCCTCGTTGAAGTTGCTCATCGTGCCAGGAATCCTGAAGGCGTTCGACGGGTCGACGGTTCTCGATTTGCGAGAGGTCATCTCGCAGGTGCGGCATCGCCGTCAAGGCGTCGCCGCACAAGCGGGGTCTGCGTGGCCGTCACGCCGCAGGGACAACGGGCTGTTCTTCGGAATGCTTCCAGTCTGTTGGTGGTCCGGCTCACGCCATGCCGGTCGCGTCCGCCACGAGGTGCAGGGTGGCCCGCAGGCCCGTCATCAGCCCGGCCTCGTCGACGGTGAAACGCGGCGAGTGGTTGGGGGCCGCCTTGGCGGGATCGGTGCCCGGCGGGGTGATGCCGACGAAGTAGAAGAAGCCGGGCGCCGCTTGCGCGAAGTAGGAGAAGTCCTCGCTCGCCATGGCGGGGTCGACCACCCGCGCCTGCTCGCCGAGGAGGCGCGCCAGGGTCGGGGCGCACCGGGCGGTGAGCGCGGCGTCGTTGTGGAGCGGCGGGTAGCCGTTCTCGTCCCAGGTCACCTCCGCCTTGCCGGTCATGGCCGTCGCGATCGACTGGGCGATCTCCGCCACCCGGCGCTTGGCGGTGGCGCGCTGGGCCTCGCCGAAGGTCCGCAGGGTCCCCTCCAGCTCGGCGGTCTCCGGGATGATGTTGTTGCGCAAGCCTCCCTTGAAGATGCCGACGCTGAGCACCGCGGGGCTGCGCACGATGTCGGTCTCGCGGCTGACCACGGTCTGGAGCGCCGTGACGATCGCCGAGCCGATCACGATCGGGTCGACGCCGTTCCACGGCATCGCGCCGTGGGTCTGGCGTCCGGTCACCTTGATCTGGAAGCGGTCCGCCCCCGCCATGGCGTTCCCGGGCCGGTAGCCGATGGTCCCGGTCGGCAAGGCGCTCGAGACGTGCAGGCCGAACACCATGTCGGGCTTCGGGTCGCGCATCGCGCCCTCGTCCACCATCAGGCGGGCGCCGCAGACGCCTTCTCCCACCGTGCCCTCCTCGGCCGGCTGGAACAGCAGCTTGATCGTGCCGGGCAGGCGGTTCCGGTGGGCGGAGAGCACCTGGGCCGCCGCCATCAGGATCGCCACGTGGCAATCGTGGCCGCAGGCATGCATCACGCCGACCTCCTGGCCGCCCCACGTTGCGCGGGCCTTCGAGGCGAAGGGCAGGTCGACCTCCTCGCGGACCGGAAGCGCATCCATGTCGGCCCGGAGCGCGCCGACCGGGCCGAGCCCGGCCCCTCCCTTCAGCACGGCGACGACCCCGGTGCGCCCGACTCCCTCCCGCACCTCGTAGCCGAGGCCCTGCAGGTGCCTGGCCACCAGGGCGGCGGTGCGGCGCTCGCGGTTGCCGAGTTCCGGGTTGGCGTGGATGTCGCGCCGCCAGGCGATCATCGCCGCCTCGATCTCCCGCGCTGCGGCGTCGAGATCGGCGTGGACCGGCCGGGCGGGCACCGGGGCGGGGGC
>JAEWKL010000762.1 GCA_023386115.1 Pseudomonadota bacterium | reverse complement strand
CCCCCCGCCCGGTTCGCCCGGGCGATCCAGCGCCGGCAGCCGTGAGATCGAGGCGCGATGGCGTGCGATGCATCGAGGCTGGCGCGTCTTCCTGTCGAGGCGCGCAGAACCAGGATTGGCCATGACGGCATGACGATCGCGGCATGAACCGCCCGACATCCGTCATGACGGTCGAAGGAGATCATCCCCTGTTCGAAGGAGGCGAGGTCGGGAATACGACGCCACAGTCCTGTGCCAGGATCTGACTCTGCCGGTATCAGCTCGCAATGCTGACTTGATCGGATGAGCGTTATTGTACTTGGTACATCGCTTGTTATATAAGACAAATCATAATAAAAATCGATGATTGGTCCATTGATCCGGCATAAATCATATCTTTGCTCCTCGGCGCAAAGAAGATGTAGATCATTGAAGCCGTATCGCTATTTTTAATTTTTCGTAAATCATTAATATCGAAGTGTGAGATACTTAATACTGATAGTAAACGATATATGACTTCCTCATTTAAGAAGTTATTTATTCCGGCAGTCCTAGAGTTGCCGGGACGAGCGGCATCACGACGAGCCCGATCGCGCGACGCGACGGTGGCAGCCCGTGCAGGAGCGACCATGTCGGTGACAAGCAATGGCGGCAGCCGAGCGGATGGGGTGCCGGGGGGCAGCTCCGAGCTGGGATCGGCACTCGGGCGCTTCCGGTCGAGCTTCATCGGCGTGGCGCTGGTGAGCGGGCTCGTCAACGTGCTGTGCCTGACCGGCTCGCTGTTCATGCTCGAGGTCTACGACCGGGTCATCCCGAGCCGCAGCGTCCCGACCCTCGTCGGTCTCTCGATCCTCGCGCTCGCCCTGTTCGCGTTCCAGGGGGCGCTCGAGGCGCTGCGGTCGCGGATCCTCGCCCGCATCGGCGTCGCCCTGGACGCGGCCCTGTCCGGCCGGGTCTTCGACGTCCTCGTGCGGGCGCCGATCCGGGCGGCGCCGCAGGACGGGACGATGCCGGGAACCGTGCAGGGAACCATGCCCGTGCGCGACCTCGACCAGGTGCGGGCCTTCCTGGCCGGAACGGGCCCTTGCGCGCTCTTCGACCTGCCGTGGCTGCCGGTCTATGTTGCGATCTGCTTCCTGTTCCATCCGGCGATCGGGATCGCGGCCCTCGTCGGCGCCTGCGTGCTGGCGGTTCTCACGCTCTGCACCGAGCTCGCGACGCGCCGGCCGGCGCGCGGCGCCAACCAGCACGGCGCCCGGCGCCACACCCTGGCCGAGACCAGCCGGCGCAACGCCGAGGTGATCGCGGCGCTCGGCATGCAGGCCCGCTTCACCGCGCGGTGGGCCGCGATCAACCAGGATTACATGGCGGCGCAGACCCGCGTCGCCGACGTGGCGGGCGGCTTCGGCACGTTCTCCAAGATCTTTCGCGTCGCGCTGCAATCGGGCGTGCTGGCGCTCGGCGCCTGGCTCGTGATCAACAACCAGGCGACGGGCGGCATCATCATCGCCTCCTCGATCCTGGTCTCGCGCGCGCTCGCCCCGGCGGAACTCGCCATCGCCAACTGGAAGAGCTTCGTGCAGGCGCGCCAATCCTGGGCGCGGCTGAGCCAAGCGCTGGCGCACCATCCCGCCGACCGGACGGTCCACGCCCTGCCGGCGCCGGTCGCCTCGCTCGCCGTCGAGGGCCTGTTCGTCGCGCCGCCCGGCTCGCCGCGCCTCGTGGTGCAGGACGTGTCGTTCGGGCTCGCTGCCGGCCAGGGCCTCGGCATCATCGGCGCCTCGGCCTCCGGCAAGTCGTCGCTCGTGCGGGCCCTCGTCGGTGTCTGGTCGCCGTTCCGCGGCGCGGTCCGGCTCGACGGCGCCAGCCTCGACCAGTGGCAGGGCGACGCGCTCGGGGCCCATCTCGGCTTCCTGCCGCAGGAGGTCGAGCTCTTCGCCGGCACGGTCGCCGAGAATATCAGCCGCTTCGAGCCCGGGGCCGACCCGGCGCTCGCGATCGCCGCCGCCAAGGCCGCGGGCGTGCACGAGCTGATCCTGCGCATGCCGGAGGGCTACGACACCGAGATCGGCGAGGGCGGCGCGATGCTGTCGGCGGGCCAGCGCCAGCGCGTCGGCCTCGCCCGCGCCCTCTACCGCGACCCGTTCCTGGTCGTGCTCGACGAGCCCAATTCCAACCTCGACGGCGAGGGCGAGGCCGCGCTGACCGAGGCGATCCAGTCGGTGCGTCGCCGCGGCGGGATCTGCATCGTCGTCGCCCACCGCCCGAGCGCGCTCGCGGCCGTCGACACCGTGCTGGTGATGGCCAATGGCCGCGCCCAGGCGATCGGGCCGAAGGACGAGATCTTCAAGCACGTCCTGCGCGTCCCGGCCGCGCCCGTGCCCGTCGCCGCCCAGGACAACGCCGTGCGGCGGCTGCAATCCAGCCTGCAGGAGATCGCCTGATGGCCGCGAGCCTCAACCCGACCGGTCCCGCCCTGCTGCTCGCCGCCCCGGCGGCCAGCCAGGCCCGTGCCTCGATCCGGCGTCACCTTGCCCTCTCGCTCGGGCTCTCCGTCGCCCTCGTCGCCGGGGTAGGGGGATGGGCCGCCACGACCCAGATCGCCGGCGCGGTGATCGCACCCGGCCAACTCGTGGTCGAATCGAACGTCAAGAAGGTGCAGCACCCGACCGGCGGCGTCGTCGGCGAATTGCGGGTGCGCGAGGGCGACCGGGTGCATCTCGGCGACGTGCTGATCCGCCTCGACGACACCCAGACCCGCGCCAATCTGGAGATCGTGCTCAAGGCCCTCGACGAGCTCTCGGCCCGCCGCGCCCGCGACGAGGCGGAGCGGGACGGCGCGGCGCGGGTGCGGTTTCCCGACGAGCTGGTGGCGCGCGCGGGCGATCCGGCGGTCGCCCGCCTGATCAACGGCGAGGAGACCCTGTTCTCGGCCCGCGTGGCGAGCCGCGAGGGGCAGAAGGCGCAGCTGCGCGAGCGCATCGCGCAGCTG
>JAEWKL010000608.1 GCA_023386115.1 Pseudomonadota bacterium | reverse complement strand
TGGCGGGTCGAGGCAGTCTTCTGCCGCCTCAAGGACTTCCGCCGCATCGCCACTCGCTACGACAAACTCGCCTGCAACTTCGCCTCGGCTCTCGCCCTCGCCGCCGTCATCGCCTTCTGGTGCTGATTGAGTCTCGACCCTAAGCGCACCTTGACGTCATATCTCCAACCACGGTGCAGCTGGGAGCGCTGTCCACGGCAATCACACGGGGCCGCGGTCAAAGACGTCGACGTGGCGGCTGCCGAGGTGAAATGATGGGCTCATTGCAGCGGTGGAGAGGCACACCAAATGGAGCCCACGGAGTTCGATGACGAGACGGTTGATAGCGTCGCGGCCGAAGTCGATCCAGGCTCTGCATTCGGAGATTGGCTCCGCGCGGAGATGAAGAAAAAGGGTATGACCATTCCGACCCTGTCCGCCGCCACAGAAATAACTTACAAGGGAATTTGGAATATTGTCAACGGGGTGACGCGATCTCCACGCCCTGAAACTCGGAAGAAGCTTGCAGATGCAATTCAGGGCATAGTCCCAGCCGAAGTAGAAGCCAAGATAGAGAGTGAGGCGACACCTCTGCCCGGGCTGGCCTGGGTGGATTTTACTCCAAACGATCTTGAAACAGTACCCAAGCAGGGCGGTGTCTACGTTTTTTACGATATCACCGATCGCCCGGTATATGTAGGGAAATCTGACAGGAATGTCAGAAATCGAGTACGGGATCACCAGACACGCTTTTGGTTCAAGTATCCCCTTGTCGTGCGCGGATCGTTCCTAGCCGTAGCAGATCCTGTCCTTTGTGTGCAAATCGAAACTGTCCTGATCAAATTTCTCGGGAAGCACGCCCTCCTGAACGTGAAAGGGACTATAAAAGACTCAGATGATTGAGGATACGAACTGCGTTCCGATAATGCTCATGATCGGTTGACAAGAGCGATGCAGCCTCGCCTTTCTCGCCATGTCGTGCCGGCGATATGCGGCCCGCGTCGCCGGTAGCGTCGATGAGAGAGGCCGAGGGTCGATCCTCGAACGCCGGCCGCCGCAGGCCGCCATTCGGGTGTCTGGCATCAATGGCGGAGCCCTGGCGCTTTGAACGATCGCTGAGCGACCGGAGCAGTTCGCCAGCATGGTCTACGAGCGGTCCGAGGGGCGCCGGTGAAGGCCCTCACGTCCGCCATTCGCCGCGCACGGCGAAGCAGGCCGCCACGAAGGCGGTGGCCAGCGCCGCCGCGAGCTCCCGTCCGCCTGACAGGACGAGCGTCAGGACGAGGCAGGTGAGGAACGAGGCCGTCCCCATCAGGACCGGGCGGCCGCGGCGGCGCGGGGGAGGGGCCGGGGCTGGCTCGGGTGAAGGCTGCGGCGCGGGCGGCTGCGGCATGACCGGCTCGGCATGCACCCGGAGGCCAAAGCCCACCAGCGCGCTGAGCACGCCGATGACGATCCAGGCCGGGATCAGGAACGACGCCATGCCGAGCACCATCGTCTGCTCGGATTTGTAGTGGAAGCCCGGCCGCGTCACGGCGACGATGCCGAGGAGCGGGAGGTCCAGGCAAATCAGGGTCGTGATCAAGAAGACACGGCGCGCCGACAGTTGCCACTCCCGGGGGATCGCCAATCCTCCCGGCCGCTCCGCCCCCGACATCCGTTCTTCCCCTGGGTAAGATCACGCGTCATATGATATCGACGACTGATTCGTGGACGATGCAAGGGGAATTTGCCCTGCTGGCCGATGGGCTGAGGTGACGACGGAAGGGGGCCAGATACCATCACAGCTGGAGTCAAAGCAGAATCGTCTTAGCTATAACTCTCCTGATGCTCACGTTCCAACCGGGCCTTTGATCGCATGACTACCCCCGACACTAATCGATGATTTACGGGATCAAGTACGGCGTCAACGACGGCGAATAGGTCGCCTTCGTCAACCCAACGCATAAAGTCGTCGAACGCCTCATCGCTGAGCAGCGCGACGAGTTCGTAATCCTCTGTGAGAATGCCGGCTGCGGACCAGTTATCTAGATGCGATTTAATAGTTAGCGGATTGGTTAAAAGCAAGATCGCTCCTGCCAGCCCGAAGGGCATGTCTGTTGGTCGATGCCGCAGATAAAGGATTGGCGCATACCATCTTCCCGGTCTTGCGAATGCCGCTTCTAGATGCCTTTCGTACGGGCGCACGCGGGCGGTCGACACCTCCCGCATTTGTTCTCGCACGCCGAATTGGGCAAAAAGAGTCGATCGTGGGCCAAAGCCCTTGGATTCGTCCGTGTAGCAAATAGGATCGCCAAGCTCTCGCTGCGCCTGAAACTGCTCGTTGAGTTCAGCAGCGAACTCCTCGGCGTCCCCCAACCTAAATCGATGAAGGTGATTGCGTCGCGTAACAATCTCGAAGCCGCCATCCTGTAGCTGAATCTCGATGAGATACTGACCTAACGGTCCCTGTGGATCACTACCACCCCATAAGAGGTGAGGAATGGGGCCAGCGCGGATCGTGTCTAAATTATTGAAGGCGCGCTGCCCTTCGTTAGCCGCATGAAACCACGCGTTCACATCAAAATTGACCAACTCAGGATGCTTTTCGGCTAGAGGTATTGCGGTAGAACCAACAACGCGATCTATAGGCCGCAAGCATCGTTCGTGCAGAAGACCGACCACCGGCTGCTGATAGTCGCCGATCTCCACCACATTGGCGACTGGTTCCCAAACTGCTTCTCCGCAATGCACACATAGAAGCGGTTGCAAGTTCTGACGAATGGCATTCTCCAGCCTCTGACAGTGTGCCTGGGCGCTTGGGGTGGCCTCCGGATCCCCTTCCTCGTCGAGTTCCACTACGCCAAGACTCTTACCAGCCAACAATTCCTGGCGACCGTTGATCAGACGGAGCATGCCATTTATTGAGGCAGCGCGCAAAATGACTTCAAACGTTAGGCCGGGAGATGGCGAGAAGGGGACGCGGCGTAAATTTAGGCGCTCACTTCCATCATCGTTGAAACGCAGCAGTTCCATTATGAGCATGTCGCCAACGGCGATTAGCCTGTCATCTAGGGCTCTCGCGAAGATTACCTCCTTACCCGCAGGAGGCTTCGAGTTGCCGAGCTCTAGCTTTAGAATGTCGTCAACGACGTCATCAGGTAACGGTGCCGCTCCAACGCGGAATTTCTGGAAGCCATCAGTGATAGCATCAATGGCGATTGTTCGTCTTGTTTTTGCGTACGTGATGCAATCAGCTATCGCTTTACCCCAGACGCCTGCAGGTGCTGCATAATTCCTGGCCTGCAATACCAGTTTGATTGCTTGCTCAAGGGGATCGCCGTCCTCGACGTCAAGGATCAGTACGTGACTTTTGCGGATGATCCGGTCGATTGCAGCCTGGTCAGCATTACGTTTTGCGGACGTGCGAATGTTGCGCAACGCATCCCGAACCTCCGCGAGAATGTCTGACAGGTTCTTCGGCTGATCGCGGAAGAAATCGGCTTCTGGCGAGAAACGATATGCATCCCACGCTGCACGCAATTCAAAGACGATTTTTTTTGAAGCTCGACTGCTTGTGACAAGGAAATAGCGCTCATCGCCCCCCCCATCAGCATCTTGAGCTTCGAATTGCTCCAAAACAGAGCGAAATTCTCCATCTAATGTATATCCAATCGTTGCTTTAGCCTGGATATAGATGCGTGAATTATCTTTGAAGGCAATATTAAAATCATCGATGCTCGTACGGGTCTCGAAACCGACATGGGCGATCGTGCCAGGCTTGCCGAAAGCAGTTTCGAGATCGCAGATCGATGAAAGCAAGGCGTAGGCCGCGACTCGAGCTTGAAACCCCGCACCTGAGGAAACGGACGCCCCCGCACCGCCTTTACCATTCATTTTGTCCGACCATCCCTAGTTTCTAGGCTGATTAACCAACTCGGATCTAACAGCCCGTCTATAGCTGTCGAACTCGCTGCGCGCAGTCTTACACATGATCCCACTCTCGTCATCGGCGGATCGCTTCTGAAGGCAGGCCGTCCGCTCTCCTTCCATAGCAGCGTTTCACACACTCAAGCTGACCATCGCTGAACACTTGTACGGCCGCAGGCCGCACGCAGTCACCATGCGGATCACAGCATGCGTCATGCACCTCGCCTGTTCGTTGCCGAGCACATTCACGAATGCCGGTTCTCGGACGTGAGGCCGAGCGCATTTAAGCCCACACCTGCCTCACCGCCTCGGGTCGCGACGGCCTCGGGTTGGGTGAGGACACGATACGCAGATTGCTCCCGTAGAACGTATCTCATCGCGGCAGATTCCTCGTCTCGACCTCGTCAGGGTGCTTCACAGCAGCTGCGCCAAGATACCGGATCGCAGTGTCCAAGCCGACCTCCTTCCCAGCCATCCGGGCGATCTCCAGCGCTACGAGCCGCCAATGGCCCTGGGGGCGGTTGGCATCGACGACTGCCCCCTGGCGCACGGCACGATCCCGGTCGCGGGCGATGTAGTAGGCCGACCCGCCATGACGAACCAGCAGGTCGCGTGCATCAGTCGCGACCTGCTCGACCTGAGCCACGTTGAGAGCCCGGCGCCGCCGCAGCCAACTAAGCATCGCTGCCCCCCCTCGAAGCTTGCCACTCTGATGTGCCTACCCCAGCCTCTCCAAAAGGATGTGCCTCACCGCTTCAGGGCGGATGATATCCGCACCTCGTAGTCCAAGCGGCACAGAGAAGTCCGCTTGTGCTTGCGTTGCCCCGATGCGATAATCGGTGGAGATAAAAATATAATAGCCACAACTGGCTGTCTTGCACGCTGCCTAACTCGGCAATAAATTCGCACATAAAGACTATCGAGGTGCGGTGATGGTATACATGAGAAATTTGCGCAAAATCGCTTATTCTGCGGTTATATGTTTTTTCAGCGCAGGTGCATCGGATGCTGAAATCAACATAAAATATTCAACTAAGCCGACACCAACACCGAGGCCGATTGCAGATTTGGAGTACGTAGAGTCTTTCATGCTTGGCGCCAGGAGCGAGGAATGTGGCGTAGATTTCATTGGAGAGGCTGATTATCAATATATTTGCGTCCAAAAGGGCCAGAATTGCGGCAAGGTTGCAGCGGCATGGACTCAAATTAGCGAGGCGCGCAGTGGGAAATACTGTCCTGGCGCCTTTCACTCACCTGGCTGGATCGAGGCCCTTTGTCGGCCTCCGAACGCACTGATCGGCTCCAACGAGGTAGGTACAGGCGGACTAGCTCCCGAATGTGCATTTCAGAAAAAGAGGCAGATCGTAGCAACTTGCGGAATTCGACAATATAAAATAAATGCATTTTGCCAGTCTCTTCAATTTGGCATAGACGATCAACGATTAGACCAAGAGCTCATTCAGAGTACTTCCAAGAAGAAGATGCTTACGCAAATTCTTGATGCATACAGGAGCAAATCATATTTGATTAATCCAGCCAATCGCAGACTGCTCACTCGAGCGATGCGAATAACCTATCCTAATAGAAATGTGGAAAATTTTGCTCCTGTATCTCAAAAATTTATAGCTTATATGTCGCAATTAACCGTCCCGCCGTCTGTCACTGAATTTCAAAGCACCCTGATTGAATGTGGATATTCATTAAATTAGCAATAATTTCGAGCGGTTGCGCAGGAGGTGTCGCAGACTTGATGTTCACTTGCGCACTGCCCTCAGCTAAAGTTTGTCGTGCAGTCAAGCCGGTAGAAGTCGCGCCAAAGGCCTGCCAGCGTGCAGGCCTTCTCATTTTTCGGACTGGCGCGAAACGGAAGTGAATGTCTCCGCAGCGGCAATTCAGCTACCGGGCATCGCAGTTGACCTTGTCCATGATCGCCGCTGCCAGAATCTGCCTCACCGCCTCGGGCCGGGACGGTTTCGGGTCGGGTTGCTGCGCAATGAGTGCGTCAAGGGCGGCTAAGAGGTCGGGAGGGATGCGAACGGTCACAGGGGTTGCATCAACCCGCGGCCGGCCGCCTTTGCTCTTCCCGGTTTCTGACATTGACAACCTCTTGGGGGTTATTAATGTCAGAAACTGTCGGGCTGGACAAGAGGTGGCTCTCTCGCCCAGCCCTAACCCACCCCAGATGGAGAGCATCATGGGATCGGCTGAGCACGCCACTACCACATCACCCACGGATTCTGTCATCTCCGCACTGACGGCAATCAGCGAAACTTCGATGACGCGCCGTTCCTTCGTGACGAGCCCCGTTTCGGCTTCGGTGTCAGCGTCGGCCGCTGCCATGGCGTTGAGCACGCCATATCCCGACGCCGAACTCGTCCGCTTGGGCAGAGACCTGAACGAGGCCTGGCAGGCCGAACGCCTGGCCGGTGACGAGGCGGTGGAAGAGGCTGTCCTACGATGCTGCGACATCGTGATGAGGATCGAAGGCCAGCCCGCAACGACGTTCGCGGGCCTGGGCATCAAGGTCTTGGCGCTCTCCTGGTGTCACGACGGAGATCCCTTGGCTTGGGCGAGCCTCTGCGCATCGACGACTGATCGTCGCCTCGTTGCCTCAATCCTGAACGACATCATGACAGCAGGGGGCATGGCGTGAGCGCCGTCGTCCCCTTTCAGTTCGAGGCCCGTCCAGTGCGCGTCATCGACCGCGACGGCGAGAGCTGGTTCGTCGCCGGCGATGTCGCAGGGATCCTTGGCTACAGCGTGGCCAAGGATCTGACCCGCACTCTGGAGGAGGACGAGAAGGATGGGCACCGGGTGCCCACCCCTGGAGGGGAACAGGAGGCCTCGATCATCAGCGAAGCCGGCCTGTACCGGGCCATCCTCTAGCGCAGGGCGACGAGCTCGGTACCGGCCGAGATCCGGCAGGCCATCGTCCGCTTCCAACGATGGGTTTTCCACGAGGTTCTGCCGTCGATTCGCAGCAGGGGCAGCTACGCCACTGGGGCTGATCGGCAGTCGGAGGCCCTGCGGATGGTGGCGGAGTGTCGGCGGATCTTCGGAAAGGCGGCAGTGCAGCGATTGTGGGTGGAGCTCGGCCTACCCGTAGTGAGCGGACCACCGGCAGCCTCCCTGCCACTGCCGGTGGACGAGATCGAGGCGTTCATTCGACAGGCCGACCGGCCCGTCGCCCGCTCCGAGCTGTACCGCAGGGTGGACGGACGCATGGACGCCCAGCAGCTCGACAACGTGATGCGCGAACTCGTCGACAGCGGCCGGGTCGAGGTGGTCGTCGAGCGGACGCCGGGCCGGTCCAGGACCACCTACATGACGTTGCCGGCCCCGGAGTGAGGCGCAGCCCCCGGTAGTCGACCACAGGCCCGCCATCGTGCAGGCCTTTTCAATTTATGCGCCAGTCTCATCGATTAGCTCACTCTTGACGCACACAGAGTTATAAGAACGATCTATGCAAGCGCCTACCCACCAGATTCTACGATATTTGCGAGCCTGCGCGATATTGATTTCACCAAGCGACCACCTTGATGAGAGATATTTTGTGAGCTATCAATCGACCTGGTGGTATTGGCCGCGGTTGGAGATTCGAATGGCAGTTTTTATTAGCTACAGCCACAGCGACAAAATTTTTGTAGATAAATTTGCGGAAAATCTTGTTAAGGCTAGACATCACGTTTGGCTTGATAGATGGGAATTGAGTTTAGGAGACTCGATAACTGCGAAAATCGAAGAGTCTTTGACGGAATCGAGTGCCATGCTGCTTATTCTCTCAAAGAATTCAGTTCAATCTCAGTGGTGTCGAAGAGAGATTACTGCCGGACTTTTGAGAGAATTAGAGCATAAGCGCACTTTCGTTTTGCCTATCGTTATAGATGATTGTGAGATACCATTATTTTTGCGCGACAAGTTATATGCAGATTTCAGGAAAGATCCCACCGCAGCATTCGATCTTGTCGATAGATCTCTCAGCAAATATACAAATCCGACTACTGCGCGTGCCGAGAGTCCAGACTTTCATACAGATTTTGCCGTTGTGTGGAAAGAAAAATCAATAGAAAATTCCGAAGAATCTTGGATCGTACGCTGGACTTTTGTGGATCATGGAGCAAAGCAGCCATACGTGGTGATCAGCGAATGCAAGATCTATGAAGTGGAGGGAGACGCATATGATAAAATGATTGGAACCGAAAATATAATGCCATTTATTAAGCAGCTGACCGAAAAGGCGTATGCAAAATTTGTCGAAAAGGGGCCCGTCAACGCGGTCATAGATGACAATAAAGAGCAGTTTGACGCCTGGAGGTTTGAACTTGAGAAAGCGCAAAAATACTTAGCCATATATTCATATAGACGACTAGGAGATGACAATGGGATGGACACGATTGTATATCCCGATAACAATTTGAAAATGGTTGTCGATCATCTTAATCTGACAGTAAAGTAACTTATAATATAAATAGGAAAATATATCATACTGATGATATATTAGAGAGTGATTTTAACGATCGTATTTTGCGTCGAAATGTTGATGGATAGTTGGAAGGCCCGCCATCGTGCGGGCCTTTTCATTTTACGCCCCGGCCGCCACGCAGAATCGTTTTTGCACCCTGGGAGAAACCCACCCGGCGCCTTCCTGCACCGGCCGCAGAAAGTCCGCCGGTGCAAAAACTACAAGTTCTAACTCTCTAGAGATAAAAGAAAAAATCTTTTTACCCTTCTTCCCTCCTATCCCTCTCCTCCTCCTTGTTAGACCTGCTCTCCATACCCTCTCTCCAGCGAACGGCTTTTTACACCGTCAAGAACTCGGGGGAGGGGGGTTGAGGGCGCTCCAATGGTATGATCCGCCCGCCACGCCCCCGCCCGGTCCGGGTCTCCCGCCACGGAGATCCGGCCGACCATGCCGACCACCGACACCCCGCCCGCGATCCGCATCTGGGTCGCCGCCTACGTGGCGGCGAACCGCGAGACCGCCGTCCGCGACGCCGCCGAGGCCCGCGCCTATCCCGCCCTCCTGCCCACCGGCCTCGTCGAGGTGAGCCACGCCCGCCGGCGCATGCTGGTGGAGCGGCCGGTCTTCCCCCGCTACGTCTTCCTCGGCGTGCCCGAGGGCGCGTCCTGGTACCCGCTGCGGGCCGTCCCGGGAGTGCTCGGCATCCTGTCGAGCGGGCAGCAGCCGCGGGCTGTGCCGAAGCGCATCGTCGGCCTGCTGGAGGAGGCGATCGCCGCCAACGCCTTCACGCGGACCGCCGAGGCGGCCTTCGCTGCAGGGGAGGCGGTGAAGGTCCGGGTCGGCTCGGCCGAACTCGACGCCTTCGTGGAGCGCGTCCGGCACACCCTGCCGGGCCAGCGCATCGACGTGGTGTTCGAGGCGATGGGCAAGCGGCACCGGGCGACGGTTCCGCTTGATCACGTACGCGCCGCAGGGTAATCCTGAGGCATGCAGGGCCGCGGTGAGGTTTCACCCGCCCTGCGGATGCATTGGCGGAACGACCCGCATGCTCGCCTTCCGCTCCCCCCGCACCACCAACGAGCAGCGTCAGGCCGACGGTCACCACCGGGACGGCCTCGCCGTCCGGCCGAAGCGCCGGGCCGCGAACCTGCCCGACGCCTGGGACGACGTCCCGCGCGCCACCACCGCCGACCACAGCTGGAAGCGGTTCAGGGTGTCGCGCTGGCGCCGGATCCGCGACGCCTGATCCCCGCCCGGCACCGCTCATCGGGACCCCGATGCCGATCCTTCCCAACTCGCGCCACGAGCGGTTCGCGCAGGAGCTCGCCAAGGGCTCCTCGATCGGCGCGGCCTACGTCGCGGCCGGCTTCAAGGCACATGACAGCAACGCGTCGCGCCTGAGCCGGAAAGAGCCGGTCCGGGCCCGCGTCGACGAGATCCTGGCGGCGGGCGCGACCCAGGCCGGCGTGACGGTTCAGCGCATCGTCGAGGAGCTGGCGAAGGTCGGCTTCGCCAACATGCATGACTACATGCGCGTCGGCCCCGACGGCGATCCCGTCCTCGACTTCAGCCGGCTCACCCGGGACCAGGCCGCGGCGCTCGGCGAGGTGACGGTCGAGGATTTCCGGGACGGTCGCGGCGAGGAGGCCCGCGAGGTGCGGCGGGTGAAGTTCAAGCTCCACGACAAGCTCTCGGCGCTGGAGAAGCTCGGCAAGCACCTCGGGATGTTCAGCGACAAGGTCCAGCACACCGGCGAGATCACGGTCGTGTTCGACACGGTCGACGCCGAGGCGTGAGCGTCGCGTTCTCCCCCGGCCAGGAGGCGGCCCGCCGCCTGCTCGCCGGCCCGCAGCGCTACACCTGCCTCGTCGGCGGCACGCGCTCGGGCAAGACGTTCCTCACCGTGCGCACCATCGTGGTGCGCGGCCTCAAGGGAGCGGGCTCGCGCCACGCCCTGCTGCGGTTCCGGGCCAACGCCGCGCGCGCCTGGATCGCTCTCGACACGTTGCCGGCGGTGATGCGGACGTGCTTCCCGGGCGTGGCGCTCAAGGAGCACCGGCAGGACGGCTTCTTCGAGCTGCCGAACGGCTCGCAGTTCTGGATCGGCGGCCTCGACGACAAGGACCGCGTCGAGAAGATTCTGGGCCTCGAATTCGCGACGATGTTCCTCAACGAGGCGTCGCAGATCCCGTACAGCTCGGCCACCATCGCGTTCACCCGCCTCGCCCAGGTGGTGCCGGGCCTGAAGCAGCGGGCCTTCGTCGACCTCAACCCGGTCGGCAAGGCGCACTGGACCAACCAGCTGTTCGGCGAGAAGCGCGACCCGGTCTCGCGCCAGCCGCTGCCGAACCCCAACGACTACGCCCGCGCCTTCCTCAACCCGCGCGACAACGCGCACAACCTGTCGCCCGACTTCCTCCGGGCGCTGGAGGGCCTGCCCGAGAAGGCCCGCAAGCGCTTCCTGGAGGGCGTCTACGTCGACGAGATCGACGGGGCGCTGTGGACCCTGGAGGTGCTGGAGAAGCACCGCTGCCCGCCCGAGGACATCCCGGAGGGGAGGCGGGCGGCCGTGGTGGTGGCGGTCGATCCCTCCGGCGCGGCGAGCCGCCGGGACGAGGCGGCCGACGAGATCGGCATCGTGGTGGCGGCCCGCGGCACCGACAGCCACGGCTACGTGCTCAAGGACCTGTCCTGCCGCGAGGCGCCGGCGGTCTGGGCGCGCCGGGCGGTCGAGGCCTATCACCGCTACCGCGCCGACTGCATCGTGGCCGAATCGAACTTCGGCGGGGCGATGGTCGAGGCGACGATCCGCGCCGCCGACCCGAACGTGCCGGTGCGGCTCGTGACTGCCAGCCGCGGCAAGGCGGTGCGGGCCGAGCCGGTCTCGACCCGCTACGCGCAGGGGCAGGTGCACCATGCCGGGCGCTTCCCGGTGCTCGAGGACCAGCTCTGCGCCTTCGCGGGCTCCGGCTACACCGGCCCGGGCTCGCCCGATCACGCCGACGCCTGCGTCTGGGCGCTGACCTACCTGCTCGGCATCGCCGACGGCACCGGGATCCTGGAATTCTACCGCCGCGAGGCCGAGGCCCTGCCCGCCGTTGCCGCCCCGCAGCACGGCTGGTCGATGCCGTCCGGCATCGCCGTCGGGCAGATCGTGATGCTCGCCCCGCCCGGCACCGGGACGGTCATCGGGCTCACCGGGGCGCGCTACGCACCCGACGCGACCGGGCTGGTGCGGGTGGCGGCGGATGATGCCGGACCACTGCGTGCGGCCGGGTTCGTGGATGCCGCCGACGCGGCGCTCTGAGTGCTGCTCGCTCCATCTCCCGCCATTTTCTCCGCCGCGCCACCCGGTGCCGTGGTCACGTCCTCGACCAGGAGACCCCCACCCATGATGCCGAAAGTCGTCCTCAAGGCGCCTCCGGGCATCGATGGCCAGATCCAGGCAAGCCAGTCAGGCTGCAACTATGGGATCGGCCCCGATGGCACCGTCACGGTCGATTCTTCCGACGTGCGCGACCTCATCGGCGCGGGCTATGTGGTCCAGCAGCACGGCGAGCTTGCGCCGACCAACGACACCGCGACATCGTCCGAACCGTCGGCTTGATCCGATGCGTCGCGCCTCTCTCATCTTCGCCGGTCTCGCCATGGCCCTCTCGGCCGGGACGGCACGGGCCGGCCAGTACAATAACCCGAACGGCTCGGTCTCCCCCGGTTACGTGGCGGAGGTGAACGGGGCTGCCGTCACCGCGAGCAATCCGCTGCCCGTCACGGTCTCGGGCGGCGGATCGGCCACCGCCCCTGGCGTGTCCGGCAGCCAAGCGCAGGCGGTCCAGGGCATCGGCGGCGGCGTCCCCGTGCCTGTCGAGCTGCCCGACACCGCGATCACGACCAGCGGCGCGCTCCAGCCACCGACGGCCGCCTCAGGCAAGATCGTCGATACCAGCGTGGCCCTGACAGCGAATACCGCGACCACCCTCGTCGCGGCCCGTGGCGCTCCCGGCGACCGCCTCGCCGTCGAGATCCAGTGCGACGGCACTGCCGCGGTCGGGATCGACATGAAGGGCGGCACGCTCACCGGCGTGGCCAGCGCGCCGCGGGTGATCCCGTCTGGCTCCTACCCGCTCTACACGCCGCCGATCGCCACCCAGACCGCGATCAGCGCCTACACCGGCACGGCGCAGACCTGCCGGGTGACGGAGTACCTGCGCTGATGCTGCGTCGCGTCCTCCTGGCGCTCTGGACGCTCGCGCTGGCGAGCGTCCAGGCCCATGCGCAGCTGCTGCCGGGCCGGGCGTCGGGGTTCAGGCCCGGGTTTCAGTTCATCGGCGGGGCCGGTGGGTTCCCAGCCAGCGGCGCCATCGTCGATTACGACTTCAGGGGCGACCGCTACAGCGGCCCGCCGATCAGCGTCTCGCGCGCTTCGCCGAAGTACATCGACGACAGCACCGGGAACTGGACTCTCGTTCCAGCGAATGCCCTTGCGCGCTCGGACAAGGGTACGCTGATCGAGGGGGCGCAGACCAACAGTATCCGCAATAGTTCTGCGCAGGGCACTGCCACGGGCACTCCCGGAACGCTGGCAAACTTCTGGACCTTCAGCCTCGGGAGCGGGATCAGCCGGACGACCGTGGCCTACGGGACGGTCAATGGCCTCGACTGCGCCGACCACCGGATCTTTGGCTCATCAGCGTCATCGGGAGCGTGGCTGGCGGCCAACATTCAATTCGAGGCGGCAGGGGCGATCAGCGCCTCGACAGGTCAGCTCTGGACTCTCAGCGCCTTCATCCAAATCGTGGCCGGGACGACTCCCGGCACTGTGCAGTTGGAGATGGAGGAGCTGACCTCCAGCAATTCCAACGTCCGGTACGCCAATCGTAATCTGACGGTCGACGGGACCCTTCGTCGGTACGAGAACAGTCAGACACTGTCCGGTGGTGCAACCACTGCTGCGGTGAGGCCTGGCTTCTGGCTCTATGGCCCCACGGTAGCGAACACGCCGATGGACGTGACCGTCCGCCTGTGCGCGCCGCAAATGGAGCAGTGGTCCACCTCCATCACCACCGCAGGCGGCGCCTCCTCGCCGATCCGCACGACCGGCACGGCGGCGACCCGGGCGGCTGATGTGCTGACGGTGGACGGGCTGTCTCTGACGGACCTTACGATCGCCGTGGTTGGTCAGACGGCAGCCGGCTTCAACACGCAACTCGGCGTTTACGCCGAAGTCAACGATGGGAGCACGGCCAACCGCATCCAGTTCCGGTACAACTCCGCGTCCAACCTCCTCATCGCGATCACGAACCGCGGCGGTGCACAGGCGACTACGTTCCCACAGCAGAATTCTCCGACTGCCGGGGCTCTCTTCGCGGCTTCCACCGCAATCAGCCTGTCCACCGGCCAGACCGCCATCGCCGTGAACGGCGCTTCACCGCCGGCCCTCGCCACGACGGACAGGATCCCGATCGGCCCCCTGACGCGGTTGTCCATCGGCAATTCGGCCGGCACGAGCCAACCCAACGCCTATCTCCGCCGGCTCGTGGTGTGGCCGTACCGCGCCGCCAACGACAACGTCTCGACGTACTCCACCCTCTCGAACTGGGGCGGCTGATGATCGACTATCTCTTCAGCTTTCCCGACGAGGCGACGGCGCACCAGGCGCTCGACCCGCTCGGCTTCGGCGTCCTGGCCGAGCCCGATGGCGAGGGCGGCACCTGGCCGGCGCGCTGGGACGAGAGCCGGGTGCTGCCGCTCCACGTCATCGTGGGCGAGCAGCCGAGCCGCACCGACGAGACCGGCGCCGTCATCACGTCCCCCGTCTATGCCGCCGGCTTCTGGCTCGCAGTGAGCGTGCCCACGCCTCGGGACGACCTCTACGCCATCCCCGCCTGCATGCGGGAGGCGGACCGGGATCGGGCGGAGCGCGGCGAGCCCTACGTGCTGCGCGAGCGCTTCACTGCCGAACAGTTGGCCCGCCCCTGGCGCCTCGTCCGGCAGTGGTGCGGCTGCGACTACGGCAACCCGGGAGCCTGATGACCAGCCCCTCCCGCGGCGGCGTCCAGGGCACGCCTCTGTCCCCGCTGACGTTCAAGCTCAGCTACGCCGCCCCCGGCCAGGGCTCGGGCTGGTTCGGGCCGGGCGCGCCCATGCCTCCCGCCGCGCCGCCGGAGGTGCGCGGCCGGGCCTGGGACTTCCCGGTTGGCTACAACCTCAACACGGCGTCGCGCGCCTACGAGCCAACCAGCTTCGAGATGCTGCGGCGGCTCGCCGACGGCTACGACCTGCTCCGGCTCGTCATCGAGACCCGCAAGGACCAGGTCGCCCGGATGAACTGGACAGTCCGGCCACGCGAAGGCCGGCCGGATGACGACCGGACCGCGGCCCTAATCGCGTGGCTGCGCAAGCCCGACGGCCTCAACGGCTGGGGCGACTGGCTGCGCATGGTGCTCGAGGACGTGCTGGTCATCGACGCCTTGTCGCTGCTGAAGCGTCGAGACTACGCCGGCCACCTGCTGGCGCTGGAGCCGGTCGACGGCGCCACGATCAAGCCGCTCATCGACGACTGGGGCCGGATCCCGGAGCCGATGCTGCGGGCTGGCGAGACCGAGTGGCCCGACGCCTACCAGCAGATCCTCAAGGGTCTGCCGGCGGTGACCTACACCGCGAACGACCTGCTCTACCGGCCGCGGAACCGCCGCGTGAACCGGGTCTACGGCTACTCGCCCGTCGAGCAGGTCATGACCACGGTCAACATCGCCCTGCGCCGGCAGGTCGGCACCCTGGAATACTACACCTCGGGCAACGTCCCGGACTCGCTGATCGGCGTGCCAGACACCTGGACGCCCGACCAGATCGCGGCGTTCCAGAACCACTGGGATTCGCTGTTCGAGGGCAACCAGGCGCGCCGGCGCAAGGCCAAGTTCGTGCCCGGCGGCGTCGCCAAGACCTTCATCCAGACCCGCGAGCCGGAGCTGAAGGGCGAGTTCGACGAGTGGCTGGCCCGGGTCGTCTGCTTCGCCTTCTCGACCTCGCCGCAGGCACTGATCCGGCAGATGAACCGCGCGAGCGCGGACACCCAGAAGGAGATCGCCGAGGAGGAAGGGCTCGCTCCGCTCCTCGATTGGGTGAAGGGCCTGATCGACGACGTGCTCGCCGACGACCTCGGCGCGCCGGAGCTCGAATTCGCCTGGGCCGAGGATGCGCAGATCGACGAGGCCAAGCAGGCCGAGATCCTGCGCGGCAAGGCCTCGGCCGGCCTGATGACCCTCAACGAGGTGCGAGCGCGCGACGGCCTCGACCCCGACCCGTCGCCAGCGGCCAACCAGCTGATGGTGCTCACCGGCGCCGGCTACGTGCCGATCGACGCGAACACACTGGAGGGCCGGAAGGCGGCGCTCGACATGTTCGGCCCGCCCGATGCGTCGAGCGGCGGGTTCGGGTCGCCCGGCGGTCCGGAGCGCCAGGACGAGGACGAGGTCGCCAAGCGCTGGCTCCGGAAGTTCGATCCGGACCAGCCCCGGGCCGCGGATGGCAAATGGATCAGCGGCAGTGGCAGCTCCGGCGGCGAGGCGGCCGAGAAGGACCGGCAAGCCTTCCAGGGTGTGGTGCGCGACACCGCCCTCGCGGCGGCTCTCCTGGCCGGCGGTGCGATCGTCACGGCGATGAGCGGCGGCACGGCACCGGCCGCCGTCGCCTTCACCACCTACATCGCGGACTCCCTGCTCAGCAGCGCCCTGGAGACCACGGCCCGCCCCCAGCTGGCGCGGGCCGGGTTCGCCGCCCGCGCGGCCAAGGCCGCCCGGGGCGGGCTGCTCAACGCGACCGGCCTCGGCAAGCGACGCGACGAGGCTGAGCCCGGTCTCGACCGGGACCTGCGCCGGCAACTCGGCGCCGTGGTGGATGCCGTGCTCGACGAGGTGAGCCGGCACGTCGCAGAGGCGCACGGCGATTTCGGCGAGGACGTGCGCGAGGCGGTGCTTGCGGAGATCGAGCGCCTGCGAGGCGCCTGGCACGACAGGGTCGCGGCGCTCCGGGTGGCGACCGGCAAGCTGGCCTCGGCCGGGTTCACCAAGCGCTGGAGGCGGCCGGACCTCGTCCCTTTCGACCGGCCGGCCACGCGCCGGGCCATCCGGGCGATCACGGGCCGGCTTGTGGGTGCGCTCGCCCGTATCCGTGACGAGGCCGTCGTCGCGGCGCGCGGGCTTGGCACGCTCGCCAAGGCGGCGCCGGACCCGGACGACGCGGAGCGGGCCCGCCGCGAGGCCGACGAGTTCCTGGACCGGCTCGACCTCTCGGACCTCGGGAGCCTCACGCCGGACCTCGCCGACGATCTGGCGGGCGTCGCCTCCGACACAGTGCGCCGGACCATGGCGCAGGTCGGCGCCGATGGCCTGGACACCCTGGTCGATCAGGTCAATGCGGGCGCCGTCGCCCAGGCCCGGGCGCGCGCGGCCGAGCTGGTCGGGATGCGCTGGGACGAGAACGGCGACCTCGTCGAGGCCCGGCGCGCCTCCTACCGGATCGACGAGACGACCCGCGCGATGTTGCGCGAGACGATCGCCTCGGGGCTCGCCCGCAACATCGGCTCGGACGCGATCGCCGACGAGATCGAGGCCTCCTACGCCTTTTCGGCCGAACGGGCGCTGACCATCGCCGAGACCGAGGTGGCGGCGGTCAACGGGCAGGCCTCGCTTGAGAGCTACCACGCGGCCCGGGCGGGCGGCCTCGGTGTGCGCAAGGCGTGGTTCGCGGAACCCGGCTGCTGCGCCGTCTGCGAGGCCAACGCCGAGGCCGGGCCGATCGACCTCGACGACGAATTCCCGAGTGGGGACGACACAACCCCGGCGCACCCGAAATGCCGCTGTGTCGTGAGTCCGGTGATTGAGGGGTGACCATGGCGGGATTGATCACGCGGGCGCTGTGCGGCTTCGGAGCGCTCAGGCTGGCGAAGGCGTGGAACGAGGAGGATCACCCGCGGGACGACAAGGGGAAATTCTCGGCGACCGGCGGAGGTGGCGGCTCGGACGATGACGATGACGAGCATTACGGGCCTGGCGAGGGCTACGAGCCTGCGGACCAGAAGCGTCACGACAAGGCGATGGCGGCTCTCGCCGATCATGCAGCAAAGCTGGAAGCTAGCATCAATCGAGCGGCGACTGTCTTTCATGATCCAAGTGCGACCGCAGAGCAAATCATTGCTGCTGGCAAGGAAGTTAAAAAACATCATAAATCAGGCGCAGAGGCATACGATGCGGCCCACGAAGTGCGCACGCTTTATGGAGACGCATCTCCTGAGGATCCTGGACTGGCTGATTATGAAGATTTGATCGGCGGCATCGAGGAATACAAAGAGGCCCATGACGCGACTCGGGAAGCGCTAAAAACTCTTCGCGCTGAAACCGCCAGCCGCGCTGCTTCCAGCGCGTCGGCAGGATCGAGCCGGTCCGACGACGTCATCGCTCAACTCGAGCGCGATCTCGAGGCGTCGTCGGGCACCTTCGCAACCCGCCGCGCCGCAATGCGCTCGACGTCCACCTGAGTCAGCACAGGACAGAGACATGTCGCCCCTCTCCCTCTTCCTCCCCCTGACCAAGGTCGACGCCGAGCAGCGCCTGGTCTACGGCGTCGCCACGGCCGAGACCAAGGATCGGTCCGGCGAGGTCTGCGACTACGCCTCGACCAAGCCCTATTACGAGAAGTGGTCGGGCGGCATCCACAAGGCGACCGACGGCAAGTCGTTCGGCAACCTGCGGGCGATGCACGGCAAGGTCGCGGCCGGTAAGGTCACGGCGCTCAGCTTCAACGACGAGGCCAAGCAGATCGAAGTCTGCGCCAAGGTGGTCGACGACGCCGAATGGGCCAAGGTGCTGGAGGGCGTCTACACCGGCTTCAGCCAGGGCGGCGCCTACGTGAAGCGCTGGAAGGGCGAGGACGGCGTGATGCGCTACACCGCCGAGCCGAGCGAGATCTCGCTGGTGGACCTGCCCTGCCTGCCCTCCGCGACGTTCCAGGTGCTCAAGGCCGACGGTGCGGCCGAGACCAAACACTTCGCGCCGGAAGTGACGGTGACGCCGGCGGAGCCCAGCAACGCCGACCTCGTGGCCCGGGCCGAAGCGCTCGCCAGGGCGGCCGGCCAGGCGGGCAAGCCCGGCGACTTCATCGCGCCGGCGCGGCAGGCGCTGGAGGCGGAAGCCGCCGCGGCCGCGCTGGCGAAGGTGGGCACGCCCGGTGCCCAGGAGCCGCCCGCTCCCGACCCGGACCCGGACTATTCCGGCGTGGAGCAGGTCTGGAAGGCGAAGGACGGCACGACCTTCGCCAAGAAGGCCGACGCGCTCGCGCACAACGCCCGCACCGAAGCCGAGGCGGCGGCGCGTGCGACCACCGGGCCGGTCCTCGACCTGCTGGCCGACCTGACGAAGCAGGCCGGCGGCGGGGCGGAGGGCGAGCCGCCGGACCAGGATCCGCCTGCCCGCCCCACCCGGAAGCGGCGGCGCACGGCGGACACGCCCGCCGGCGGCACCGCTGACAAGGCCGCCCTCTCCGACCTCGAGAAGGGCCTGTACGGCATCTCGCGTCTCGCGTCCCTGATCGGCGAGGTGAAGGATCTCCAGTCCTCGTTCGCCTTCGACGCGGCCTATGCCGGCACCCAGACCGACGTGCCGGCCCGCATCCGGGCCTGGGCCTCGCAGGGCCTCTCGCTCCTGGTCGCGATCGTCCAGAGCGAGATGGACGACCTCGCGGGCAGCGCCGATGACGCCACCATGGCGCTCGCCGCCGGCCGCTTGAGCGACGACGCCTGGGGGGCGCTCCGCAAGTCCGTGGCGGCGGACAGCGCGGGCGGCCGGGCGCTGGCCAAGGTCGGCGCGCGCAACAGCCGGTCGGACCTCGAGAAGATCCAGGGCGTGCACGATCACGCCGTGGCGCTTGGTGCGACCTGCGGGGCCGCGAAGGCGGCGGGTGGCGATACGCTGGCGAAGGGCGCGGAGATCGTCGAGGTCGTGCGTGCCGAACTCGCCAAGGTGACGGGCGAGCGCGATGCCCTGCAGAAGGCCGTCACGGACCAGATCATGCCGGCGATCGCCATCCTTCAGAAGATGATCGGCGCGATGCCGGTGCCGCGGCACCTCGCCGGCCGGGCCGTGACCAAGGGCGCCGAGGGCGGGCCCGAGCCGGTCTCCGACGATCAAGCCCTGCAGTTGCTCGCCAAGATGAGCCCCGACGAGCGCGCCACCCTGCTCATCAAGGTGGCGCAGGCCAACCCCCAGCAGCTTCTCCCAGCGGCGCGCTGACGCGCCGGGTCTGACCATCGAGGCCGAGCCGCCCGGGGACGGGCCGGTCGCGCGCCTCACCCGCCGGGCCCGATGGCCCACTCCCCCACGCCATCCGCGACGCCGCGCCCCGGGAACGGGCCGTGCGCGCCCGCTTCCGTGCCTCTCGAACGGATCACGCTCCCATGTTCCAGGACAATCCCGCTGCCGCCCTGGAGGCCCTGAAGAAGGCCCAGGCGATCCCGCTCAACGACCCGATCCTCGCGCAGCTCGGCCTCGCCGGCCTGGAGAAGGCGACCTTCTCGCAGGGCGTCTCGCCCACGAGCGGCCTCACCTTCTACGACCTCGAGCTCGGGGCGAAGAACCTCTACCCGGTGCTCACCCCGCTGCGGAACCTCATCCCGCGCGTTCCGGGCCGCGGCGGCATCCAGGCCGCCTGGCGTGCCATCACCGGCATCAACGTGTCGGGGATGCGCATCGGCGTGTCGGGCGGCAACCGGGGCGGCGTGCAGATCGTCTCGACCGCCGACTACACCGCCTCCTACAAGGGCATCGGCATCGAGTCGAACGTCGACTTCGAGGCGCAGTACGCGGCCGCGGGCTTCGACGACGTCCGCGCCATCGCCGCCCGCACCGGGCTCCAGAGCCTGATGCTCGGCGAGGAGGCGATGATCCTGGGCGGCAACACCTCGCTCGCGCTCGGCACCACCCCGACCCCGACCCTCTCGGCCTCGTCGGCCGGCGGCGGCCTTCCCAGCGGCACCCTGTCGGTGATCTGCGTCGCGCTCGCGCTCGACGGCGTGATCAACGGCTCGCTCGCCGGCGGCATCCAGTCCACCATCACCCGCACCAACGCGGACGGCTCGACCGACATCTTCGGCGGCGGCGCGGCCCAGCGCTCAGGCCCGGCCACGGTCGCGGTCACCGGCCCGACCGGGTCCGTCGCGGCCTCGGTCGCGGCGGTCTCCGGCGCGCTGGGCTACGCCTGGTTCTGGGGCGCGGCCGGCTCGGAGGTGCTGGGGGCCATCACCCCGATCAACTCGGTCGTCATCTCGGGCGCTGCCGCCGGGACGCAGACCGCCGCCTCGCTCGGCGCCGCGGACCGCTCGACCAACGCGCTCGCCTTCGACGGCCTGCTCACCCAGGCGACCAAGCCGGGCTCTGGCGCCACGATCGTCACGATGCCGACCGGCACCCCGGGCGTCGGTACCCCGCTTACCGCCGACGGCGCGGGCGGCATCGTCGAGATCGACGCCGTCCTCAAGCAGATGTGGGACCTCTACCGGCTCTCGCCCGACACGATCTGGGTCAACAGCCAGGAAGGGCTCAACCTCTCGCGCAAGATCCTGCAGGGCTCGGCGAACTCGGCCTTCAAGTTCGAGTTCTCCGCCGCCCAGGACGCGCTCGGCGGCGGCATCATGATCCGCAAATACCTCAACCGGTTCTCGATGCAGGGCGGCTCCGTTCTCGACATCCGCGTGCACCCAAACCTGCCGGCGGGCACGATCCTGTTCACGACCGCGGCGCTTCCATACCCGATCAACAACATCGGCAACGTCGTGCAGATCCGGACGCGGCAGGATTACTACCAGATCGAGTGGCCGCTGCGCTCGCGCAAGTACGAGTACGGCGTCTACGCGGACGAGGTGCTGCAGCACTACTTCCCGCCGTCGATGGCGGTCCTGACCAACATCGGCAACGGCTGACCTGCCGCGCGGGGTGGCGCAATCGCCGCCCCGCTTCCTTCCCTGCTGCGAGGGCACATCATGCCGATGAACTGGCGCCTCTTCCCGCCGATCGCGGTCTCGGACCGGACCCGCATCGTCAACAGGCGGACTTATTCCGGCCAGCCGGGCACCGTCGTCAGCGTGCCGGAGCAGGACGGCCAGATGCTCCAGGCGAATGGCTGGACCTACATCGCGCCGTCCGGCCCGACGAGCGCCCGGCAGGCCGGCAAGACCGGCCTCTACGCCGCCCACCGCGGCGCCCAGTTCTTCGACGAGACCCTGGGCAAGCTGATCGTGTTCGACGGCCAGACCTGGCGCGATCCCCTCAATGGCAACGCGGTCTGAGGACACCATGATCACGATGCGCGCCCCCGAGGGGCTGACCGGCTTCACCCACCAGGGCTTTCCCGTCGAGATCCGCGACGGCGTCGCCCTGGTCGACCCGCGCTTCCGCGGCGAGTTCGAGGCGCACGGCTTCCTGGCGGAGGATGGGGCCGTCCCGGCGCCCGCCCCAGCGCGCCCGCTCGACCTGCGCAAGCAGGTCCTGATCGGCCTGTTCTCCGACCGGCTCGACGCCATGACCGACGACGAGCTCGATGCGATGCTGGCCGAGGCGCGGGCAGCGCAGCAGCGGGAGCAGGACGGGGCATCGAACCTCGACCCGGCCGCGGTGACGCCCGAGGCCATCGATGCGATGACCCGGCCCGAGCTCTTCGCCTTCCTGAAGCTGAAGGGCGTGCCGGCCGTGCCGCCGATCACCAACGAGGTCCTGCGCGAGAAGGCGCGGGCGGCGCTGGCGGGCTGATCGCGGTGGCGCCCAATCCCTCCGACCTCGTGCGGCTCGCCGACCTGCGCGCGGTGCCGGATCCCGACACCGATCCGGCCTTGCAGCGGCTGATCACGGCGGTGAGCCGGACGATGCTGAGCGCGATCAACCGGCCGTCGATCCTGCCGCGCAGCTACACCGAGACCTACGAGGTGGGTCGCAACGGCCTGCTCCTGCGCGCCTATCCGGTGACCCGGGTAGGCGCCGTCGAGGTGGCGGGCATGGGCTTGCTCACGGGCTACGAGATCGATCCCGCTGACGAGGCACCCCCGGGCCGGCCGCAGATGCTGCGCTTCGGCACCGGCGCGCCCCTCGGCTTCGGCGGCGCCCGGGTCACGGTGACCTATACGGCCGGGTACCAGGTCACGGCGGAGACCGCTTTCGTGCCCCAGGACGGAGCCGTCACGGCGCTCCAGCCCTACGGCGCCTGGGCGAGCGACGGCGGCGTGATCGATGCCGGCGGCGCTGCCCTGACCCGCGTCGCCTCCGCCCCGGCCGCCGGCCAGTACGCCGTCGATGGCACCGGCGGCTATACCTTCGCGGCGGCGGATGCCGGCCGGCCGGTGGCGCTCACCTACGGCTACGTGCCGGCCGACCTCGCCAACGCGGCCCGGGAGTGGATCCTCGAGCGCCAGGCCCATGCCGAGCGTGTCGGGCTGCAATCCAAGAGCCTCGGCGGCCAGGAGACGGTGTCCTATCGCATCGCCGCCGTACCGGACTTCGTGCGCCCGGTGCTCCAGCAATACGCCAGCGTGGTGCCGCCGTGCTGACCGGGATCCAGGTCGACGAGACCCGGGTCGTCGCCCGGCTCGAGCGCGTGCCCGGCGACGTGCTGCGCGAGTTGCGCGCCGCGGTCGACATCGAGCGCCTGATCCTCGAGGCGCTGATCAAGCGCAAGCTGTCCGGCGAGGTGCTGAACGTCGTCACCGGCAAGCTCCGCCGGTCGATCCACTCCTACGTCGAGGCCGAGGGCGACCGGATCTCGGGCGTAGTCGCGCAGTCCGGCGACGTGAAGTACGGCCGGCGCTGGGAGTTCGGCTTCACCGGCGACGAGGTGGTGCAGGCCCACGTGCGCACGATCACCCAGGCCTTCGGCCACGCCATCGCGCCGCGCGAGGTCGAGGTGCGCGAGTTCACCCGCCACATCGACCAGCCGGCCCGGCCGTTCATGCGCCCGAGCCTCGCCGAGCAGGCGGCGTCGATCGTGGCGCGCCTGAAGGGGGCCGCCGCCCGCGGAGCCGGCGCATGAGCCGCAACGCCGCCGTCGAGGCGCTTAAGGTCGTCGTTGCGGGCGTCTGGGCCTGGAAGTCGCCGCCGTCGCGCCGCCTCAAGCTGTTCGCCGACGTGCCCGCGGCTCAGCGCCCCTGCGCCTTCCTGCACGAGGGCGGCGACGAGACCTACACCTGGCAGAGCGGCGCGATCCCGAAGCGCCGGATCGAGGTGAAGGTCTTCGTCTACATCGACGCCAGGGACCCGAAGACCGTCGGCGCCGCGCTCCTCAACGACATCATGGACGCCTTCGACGCCAAGCTCGCGCCGAAGGGGGCCGACGCCATGCTCGGCCGCAACACGCTGGCCGGCACCCAGTACATGGCGCGCATTGCGGGCCGCCCGATCAAGGTGCCGGGCGACCTCGACGGCGACGGGCTCCTGATCGTGCCCGTCGAGATCGACTTTCCCTGAATCCAGAGGACGACGCCATGCAGGACGATCCCAACGCCCCGGCAGCACCGGAGGCGGCGCCGGCTACTGCGCCCTTCGCCGAACAGATCGACCAGCTGCACCACGAGACGTTCGCGGGCACGGCCCTCGGCCACCACACCGAGCTCTGGAACCTCGTCCACGCCTTCAAGGAGCGCGTGAAAGCACTCGTGGCCGCCGGCACGGCCTGACGGCCCGGCCGCTTCATCCACCCTCAAGCCCGGGAGATCCCCGTGTACAGCTTCGGCTCCGGCGTGCTGATCGGCACGCGCACCGACATCCCGAACGCCACCCCAGTCAATTTCGGACTGGTGCAGGAAGTCACCATCGACGAGAGCGCAACGGTCAAGGAGCTGTACGGCCAGTTCCAGCGCCCGGTCGCCATCGCCCGCGGCACGATCAAGACCACCGGCAAGGCCAAGGCGGCGCAGATCTCGGGCCTCGCCTTCGCCAGCCTCTACTACGGCGTCACGCCGATGGCCGGGCAGCTGATGACGGCGTTCGGCGAGGCCGCCGCCGTCCCGAGCGCGTCGACCTACACCAGGGCGGTCGCCAACGCCGCCGGCTTCGTGGACGATCTCGGCGTCCTCAACGCCGCGACCGGCCTGCCCTTCGTCAAGGTCGCGTCGGCTCCGGCCGCCGGACAATACAGCGTCGCGGCCGGGACCTACACCTTCGCGGCGGCCGATGCCGGCAAGGCAGTCCTGATCACCTACACCTACACGCTGGCCGGGAGCGGCCAGCGCTTCACCGTCACCAACCAGCTGCTCGGCACCACGCCAACCTTCGCCTGCCAGTTCTACACCACGTTCCAGGGTCAGGCAGTCAACGTGAGGTTCGCCAACTGCACGTCGTCCAAGCTCGGTTTCAGTACCAAGCTGGAGGACTTCGTGATGCCGGAGTTCGACTTCTCGGTGTTCGCGGACGCGTCGGGCAACGTCGCAACCTGGTCGTTCGGAGATGCCGCGTGATGACGCCCATCTCAACGGCGCCCACGCCGCGGACGATCTGCCTCGGCGGGCGCGCGTGGACGATCCGGCCGCTCACCCTCGCGCAACTGGAGGAGCTGGATCCGGTCGTGCAGGCTGGGCCGGGCATGGGCCCGACCGTCTACGGTGCCGCGGTGATCGCTGCCGGCCTTCGGCGCGACCATCCGGACGCCGCCGCCCTGGCCGACCGGCGCGAGCTCGAGGCGACCGGCCCCGAAGTCGCTGCGGCCTCTTCCACCATCCTGCGGCTCGGCGGCTACCTGCCGGAGGCTTCACTGGGGGAAGCGCGCGCGGCGGAGAGCGCCGCGGCCTCGACTTCGGCTTCATCTACGGACGCCTCGCCACCGGCTGCGGCTACGCCCCCGGCGTGATCGCCGGGATGACGATCTGGGACGTGGAGCGGATCTTCGCCTACTGGCGCAGCGCGCCGCCCATCCACGAGCTCGTGGCCGCCTACCTCGGCTACAAGCCGCCGCCCGAGCCGGTGAAGGTCGCTTCGTCCGCCGACGATCCCAGCGGCATCGGCTCCCTGATCATGCGGTTCCCCGACGGTGCGGTGAAGCATGGCTGACGACATCCAGGTCCGCTTCGGGGGCGACGCCTCCGGCATCCGGGCGGCGGCAGCCCAGGCGCAAGCTGCCGCCCAGGGCTTCGCCACCTCTGCCCGCGCCAGCAGCATCCAGGCGCAACAGGGCTACGCCGCGCTCGCGGCCGAGCTGCGCCTGACGCGCGAGGCAATGCAGGCTCAAGCCGCCGCCGCGCTCCAGGCCGCCACGGCGACGCAGCGCATCGCCGCGGCTTCGCGCGAGGCGGGCGACTGGCAGACCGACCTGAAGGCGAAGCTGGAGGCGACCACGGCCGGCTATGTCGCGGTCAAGGTCGCGGCGCTCGACGCCTATGCGGCGCAGGCGCTCTGGAACAGCGCCGTCGCCACGGTCACTGACCCGTTCCGCAACTTCCGCGCCATCACCGACACGATCCGCACCGCCACCGACGCGACCGTCTCGGCGGCAGCCGCGGCCCGCGACTGGGCCGCATCCTACGCCTATGTCAGCCGCTACGCCCAGATCGCGGATGTGGACGCCCGCAGCTTCATCGGCAGCCTCGCCCGGTCTGCCGTGGAGATGCAGCGATCGGCCGCCGCGAACGCCGTCGCCGCCTCGGGTGTTGCCGACCTCGCCGGCCGCACGATCGCCGCGGCCGGCGCGATGGACAGCCTCCGGCAAGCCGCCGCCGCAGCCGGCGCCTCGACCGTCACCGAGTACCTGAACCGCCTGATCGCCGAGGTGGCGCGCGCCCCGGGCGTGACGGCCGAGGCCGCCGCCGGCATCGTCGGCCTGTTCGGATCGATCGAAGGGCTGTCGAGTACCGCCCTCGAGGCGATGGTGTCCTCGACCCGGATGCTCTCCGCCAATGCCGAGGAAACCAGGAAGGACGCCGAGGGCTTGGCGGCCGCCATGCGCGACCCGGCCGCTTCGGGCGAGGCCTACCTCAAGAACATGCTGGGCGCGTCGGCGGCGCGCAAGGACGACTTCGCGGCAGCGAAGGCGACGCTCGACGTCAACCAGATGCTCGCGGTCATCCTCCAGGCCCGCGCCGACAAGCTGCGCGAGGTCGGCAAGGAGATGCGGCGGACGGCCGACGAGCAGACCGCCGCCTACAACGCCATGAACGCCCTGCAGCAAGGGCTCAACGAGAACCTGCGCCAGCAGGGCAAGGAGGCGCTGCGGTTCACCGTCGAGCTGGAGAGGCAGGCGCAGAAGCTGGAGCAGCAGGCTGCGAGCCTCAAGTCCATGGCGCTCTCGGCCGACCAGCTACGCGACGCGGTCAACGGCATCACGGCCGGCGGGCTCGAAAGCCGGCTTGCCGCGAGCCAGGGCCGGCAGGGCATCCTGCAACAGAGCATCGGCAGCACCACTGGCGACGCCGCGGCCCTCATCCGACAGTTCGAGGGGTTCGTCCCCTACGCCAAGCGCGACAGCGACGGCGCATTCAGGACCGGCTATGGCTCGGATACGGTCACCGATGCCTCAGGCCGGGTGAGCCGCGTCACGTCCTCGACGACAACCACCCAGGAGGACGCCGAGCGCGACCTTCAGCGCCGGCTCGAGGGCGAGTTCATCCCTCGCGTCGCTTCGCAGCTCGGCGACGCCTTCGACAAGCTATCCGAGCAGGCCAGGGCTTCGCTGGTCAGCATCGCCTACAACTACGGCTCGCTGCCCTCCTCGGTCGTGACGGCCGCGAAGGCGGCGCCCGGCGAGGGCACGGAGCGCGGCCTCGCCGACGCCATCCGCCGGCTGCCCACCAATCCGGAACGCCGGCAGGCCGAGGCCGACAACATCCCGGCCGAGCGGCTGACGGCGCTGAACGCCGAGCGCGATGCGGCGCAGGCGCTCCGGAACGAGCTCGCCGGCGGCAACAACGAGCAGAAGGCCGCGGCTGAGAACGCCCGCGTCGCCGCCGTTGGCCTGGGCGACGAGGTCGCCGCCGCGCACCGGGTTCTCGATGCGGCACGGGCCGACGCCGCCAACGCCGGCAGCGCCAGGGCGCAGCAGGAGGCGGGCCTGCGGGTGTCCCAGGCCGAGATCGCTCTGCGCGAGAACGAGGGGGCCCTGCTGCGGGCCAAGGTCGCGCTCGAGACCGCTGGCTCGGACAACGGCGATCCGGAAACGGCCAGGACCCGGATGGCGATGCTCGACCAGCTGCTCTCCAAGGAGCAGGCGGGGTCGATCAAGGCGATCGGCCTGGAGCGGGAGAAGAAGGACATTGAAATCGCGCTCGAGCGCGCCGCTGCGGCCGAGAAGGAGGCGATCGAAGATCAGGCCTTCACGCGCAGGCGCCAGGAGCTGCAGGAACGGTTGGCCGATATCAAGTCGGAGTTTCGCGATCACGCCCTCACGGCGCAGGAGCGGCTCGCGATGACGCAGCAGGTCAACGCGGAGCTGGAGGCGCTGGAACTCGGGCACAACGCACGGCTCCAGAAGATCCGCGAGGACGACACGGCACGGCTGCGCCAGCTCGCGCAGGAGCGCGTGCAGATCGAGGCGCAAGCCTCGTCCCGGCGCCAGCGGGCGGTGATCGACAGCAACCGCGCCGAGGTGCAGGCGACCGCGAACACGTATCGGCAGATCGGCGCGACCCTGACCAGCAACACCTTCGCGGTGCTGCAGGGCCAGCAGACCGTCGCCCAGGCGGCCCGGGCCACCGCGATGTCGATCATCCAGAGCTACGTGCAGGCCAAGGTCCGGCTCGCCGCCGACTGGCTGGCCGGCGTCACCACCCACCAAGCCGGCGAGGCCACCAAGACCGCCGCCACGGTCGCCGGCGTGACCGCCCGCACGGGCGCGGAGGAGGCCGGAGCCGCGACCTCGCTGGCGACGCAAGGAGGCGCGATGATCAAGAGCATCATGGCGAGCGCCGCCGAGACCTTCGCGGGCATCTTCGGCTTCCTGTCGCCCCTGATGGGCCCGGCCGCCGCCGGCCCGGCGCTGGCCGGTGAGGCCACGGTCGCGGCCGCGGCGGCAGCGATCCCGAGCTTCGCCGTCGGCGCCTGGTCGCTGCCCGGCGACACGCTGGCGAACGTCCACCGGGGCGAGATGATCGTGCCGGCCGCCGCCACGCCCTGGGCGCAGAGCCTGATGGCCCAGGCCGCCGGCGGCAAGGCCGGATCCGCCCCGGCCGGCGCCGGGGACGTCCACTTCCACGTCACGGCGGTGGATGCGGCTGGGGTGAAGGCGTTCTTCCGCTCGAACGCCCGCCACATCATGGAGGCGATCAACGACGGCGTGCGCACCGGCTCCCATCTCGGCCTGTCGAAGCTGCGCAGCTGACCGATGGCGACGTTCCTCGGGGTGAACCTGCTGCCGGCCTCCGGCGAGTGGGTCTACGACACCGTGCCCCATCGCGGCCAGCACGCTGGAGAGAACGCGTTCGTCGCGCTCAACCTCAATGCGGCTCCAGACGGCACGAAGGCCGACTACAGCGTCTCGCTCGACCAGCTGCAGGCGCAGTACCCGCTCTGCAAGACCGTCAACCTGATCGTGGCGTGGTTCGGCTCCTCCACCGACGTGGCGGTGTGCCGGATCTATCCCTCGACCACCTTCATCGGCGGGCAGTTTCAGGCATTGGTCTCCGGCAGCTGGACGCCCGAGCTGTGGCGTTGCTCGGGGCTGACGCAGGCCTCGTCCGGGCTGATCCCGATCTCGACCGTCGGCAGCAGCAGCGCCTATGGCGGCACGCCCTCCGATCAGGCGGTGGTGCGCTGCATCCGCGACCTGAAGTCCCGCGGCCTGAGGGTCGTGTTCTACCCCTTCCTGCTGATGGACTGCCCCGGCTACCCGTGGCGGGGACGGATCGGCTGGACGGGGGCCGACAGGTCGGCCGCGGCGGCGAGCGCCGTGGCGGCGTTCCTCGGCTCCGCCGCGCCGTCGCAGTTCAGCCGGGACGCGACCGCCCTCACGGTCGGCTACGCGGGCTCACCCACGGACTTCACCTTCCGGCGCATGATCCTGCACTACGCCCACCTCTGCGTGCTGGCGGGCGGCGTCGATCTCTTCCTCGTCGGCTCGGAGCTGCGCGGCCTCGAGGCGATCCGCGGTCCCGCCTGGACGAAGGCAGGCATCACCGGCTCCGACGGGCGCGTCACCTGGGACTATCCCTTCGTCGCCGGCCTCGCCCAGCTTGCCGCCGACGTGCGCGGGATCTTCGACGGCGCCAAGCTCTCCCGGGAAACGGCCACCCTGAAGAACCTCGTCTCCTACGCGGCCGACTGGTCGGTCTGGACCGGGTTCCAGCACCCCGGCGAGGCCGGCCAGTGGCCGCATCTCGACCAGCTCTACGCCTCGGCCGCGATCGACCTCGTGGCGATCGACAACTACCTGCCGCTCTCCGACTGGACCACCGGCACCGGCGGCCTCGACGCGGCCAACTGGAGCGCCCCGGCTCCGACCACGTGGCCGCCCACCGCTGCGACCATGAACGGGCTCGGCCTGTCCGGACCGCCGATGCTCGCCTCGCTCGCCTACCTGAAGGCCAACATCGAGGGCGGCGAGAAATACGCCTGGTTCTACGCCGACTCGACCAATCTCGGTGCCGGCCCCGATCCGCTCGGCTCGGGGCTCACCGTCTCGCGCCCGAGCGGCGACCGGGCGGCCCAGATCCGCACCCCCTACGCGGCCGGCCAGCAGCTCCTCGCCCCCAAGATGCTGCGCTGGTGGTGGAACAACGCCCACCAGGCCGTCTACGACACCGGCGACGGCCAGGGCTGGGTGCCGCGCGGCGCGCCCACGCGATGGGTGCCGCAGTCGAAGTCGATCACCTTCACCGAGTACGGCTTCCCGACCTGCGACCGCTGCACCAACCAGCCCAACGTCTTCTACGACCCCAAGTCCGCCGAGAGCTTCACCCCGTACTGGTCGGCCTGGGATCCGGCGGAAGGTAGCCGCCTCGCGCCGCGGCGCGCCGCCACCCTGGCGGCGCTCGGCCTGCAGGCGATCTACGAGTACTGGGTGGTCGACGGGAAGAACGCCGCCTCGCCGGCCGGCCTGAAGATGGTCGAGCCAGCCTTCATGGCGGCTTGGAACTGGGACGCCCGGCCGTTCCCGGCCTTCCCGCTTCTCGGCTCGGTCTGGGGTGACGCAGCCAACTGGCGGGTCGGCAATTGGTTGTCCGGCAAGGGGCCGGCCCTGCCGCCGCCCGCCGCCGACGCGCCGCCCGCGCCCGTAGGACCCTATCCGAGCTTCCCGACGCTCGCGGGTCGGGGGTGGTCGACCCGCTACCGGCCGGCCTTCGCAACGGCGGTGGCGGGCCACGTCACTGGCCGCGAGAGCCGCGCCACCCGCCGCAGCCAGCCGACCTGGGAGATCGAGATGACGTTCGACGTGCTGCGCATGGACGTGGTCGCCGACCTCCAGGCGCTCGTCGGCTTCTTCGGCCGCATGCGCGGGCGGGCGACCCCGTTCACGGTGCCGGTGCCGGCCTATCTCGGCCTCGGCTCCTCGCTGCTCTGCCGATTCGCCGAGGACGCGATCGCGCCCGAGCAGTTCATGGCGCGGCTGTGGGAGCTGCGCTCGCTCAAGCTCGTCAGCGTGCAGGCCTGATGCCCGCGACCTTCCCGAGCCTGCCCGGCGTTGCCTGGCCGGTGACCAAGCGGCCGATCACGGCGACGCGGGTGGCGGCACATGCCTCGGGGCGCGAGGTGCGCACCCAGCTCTACCCGGCCGCGCTCTACGAGTTCACGCTGCCGGTGGAGGGCCTGACGCCGGACGGCACGTTCCCGGGCCTCGGCGCGGCGAGCCTGCAGGCGCTGCTCGGCCTGTACGTCCAGTGCCGAGGGACCTGGGGCACCTTCCTGTTCACCGACCCGACCGACGGCGCCGTCACTAATCAGGCGCTCGCCGCTGGCGACGGCGCCACGACGGCGTTCCCGTTCGTGCGCACCCTGGGCGGGCTCACCGAGACGGTAGGATGGGTCACTGCCGTCACCCGCGTGACGGTGGCGGGCGCCGCGCAGGCCGGCGGCTGGAGCCTGACCGCCCCGAACTTCCTCACCTTCGCGACCGCGCCTCCCGCCGGCGTGGTGATCGCGGCCGACTTCACCTACGCCTTCCTGTGCCGGTTCATGGACGAGGGCGTGGACTTCGAGCACCTGATGCGGGGCCTGTGGCAGGTGAGGAGCCTGCGCTTCCGGAGCATCGCACCGTGAGGGCCGCGTCCCCGGCGCTCGTCGCCTACCTGACCGGCCTGCGCGCCCGGCGCGACGTCGCGCTGCTCTACGCCGACTGCTACACCCTCACCCTGCGCTCGGGCACGGTGATCGCGGTCACCAATGCCGACGTCGCGGTGCCGCTCGGCGGCTTCATCTACCTCGCCAACTCGCTGATGGTCGACGGGCTGCGGTTCCGCTGCTCGGTCGGCCTCGAGGTCGACCAGCAGCAGGTCACGCTCTCGGCCCGCCCGACCGACCTGATCGGCGGCGTGCCCGCGATGGTGGCGCTCCGCAACGGCGTCCTCGACGGGGCGAGGATCCAGCGCGAGCGCGCCTTCCTGACCGACTGGACCCTGCCGCCGGTCGGCGCGGTGCTGCTGTTTCAGGGCCGTGTCTCGACGGTGGACGCGGTCGGGCGCACCGCCGCCCGGATCACGGTCGCCTCGGATCTCGTGCTGCTCGACGTCGACATGCCGCGCAATGTCTGGCAGCCGACCTGCAATCACGTCCTGTTCGACTCCGGCTGCGGCCTGCCCAAGGAGGCGTTCGGAGGCGCGGGCACCGTGGGCGCCGGGGCCACCCCGACGCGGATCCCATGGGCGGGCGCCTCGCCGGCCTATGCGCAGGGGACGCTCACGGTCACCGGTGGGGCGAATGCGGGCGCCACCGCCACCATCAAGGCGGCCGATGCCGCGGGCCTGACCCTGGCCTATCCGCTCCTGACCGCGCCGGCGGCGGGCGACACCTTCGTGGCCTATCAGGGCTGCGACCACACCCTGGCGACCTGCCGGGCGAAGTTCGCCAACGCGGCCCGCTTCCGGGGCTTCCCGTTCGTGCCCACCCCCGAGACCGCGCTCGGATGACCGCTCGTCCCAACGAGGCCGCCGCGCGCGCCCGCGCCGTCGCGGAGGCCCGCCGCTGGATCGGCACGCCCTATCACCCTGGCGCCGACCTCCATGGCGTCGGCGTCGATTGCGGCATGCTGCTGGTGCGAGTCTTCGTCGACACTGGCCTCGTCCCGCCCTTCGACCCGCGGCCCTACCCGCAGGACTGGCACCTTCACCGCGACGACGAGCGCTACCTCGGCTTCCTGTTCGGGCGCACCCGCGAGATCCTAGCGCCCGAGCCCGGAGACATCGTGATGTTCCGGCAGGGCCGGACCTACTCCCACGGCGGCATCGTCACCGCCGTCGACCCGCTCGCCCTGGTGCACGCCTTCTCACCCGCGCAAGCCGTGATCGAGGAGCCCGTGAGCCGCAACGGGATGCTGGCGCAGCCCTACCGCGCGCGCCGCTTCTTCAGCCTCTGGGGCACGCCGTGAGCCTGTTCGGCACCAAGAAGCGGCGAGCGGTCACGCCGGACTATACCGGCCTCCAGATCCAGACCGCCTCGAGCGCGCTGCCGGTGGCGATCGTCTACGGCACCAACCGCGCCGCACCGAACCTGATCTGGCACGACGGCTTCCAGACCCATGCCCAGCGCAGCAAGACCGCCGGAGGCAAGGGCGGCGGCCAGAAGCCCGCGGTCACCGGCTACACCTACTCGACCTGGCTGATGCTCGGCGTCAGTGAGGGACCGATCCAGGGCATCGGCACGATCTGGAACGGGCAGGCCAGCGCCGCCTATCCAACCTACGGCCTGAGCCTGATCCCCGGCACCACCCCGCAGGACGCCTGGGCGCCGGCGGCCGTCCGGTATCCCGATGCGGCCCTGGCCTATCCGGGCTCCGCCTACGCGGCGGCGACCGACTTCGACCTCGGCTCGTCGGCGGGCATTCCGCAGCTCGCCTTCGAGGTGCGAGGCCGGCTCGTCGGCAGCCCGTCGAGCGCCGACGACGCCGACCCGGCCACCATGCTGGTCGATTTCCTGACCAACGCCCAGTACGGCGCCGGCTTCCCGGCCGCGGCGCTCGATGCCCGCACGATCCTGGGCGTCTCGGGCGACGGCTCCTACCAGACCTATTGCGCGGCGCTCGGCCTCGCCCTGAGCCCGGTGCTGGCCGACCAGGAGACGGCGAGCAGCATCCTCACCCGCTGGCTCCTCCTCACCAACGCCGCCCCGGTCTGGTCGGGGGGGCTGCTGAAGATCGTCCCCTACGGCGACCTGCCCGTCACCGGACCCACGCTGGCCGGCGGCACGGTCACCTTCCAGCCGTCCACCACCCCGGTCTACGACCTCACCGACGACGATGTCCTGCACGCCGAGGACGAGGACCCGGTCCGCCTCACCCGCAGCGACCCGCACGGCATTCCCAACCTCCAGCGGATCGAGTGCTCCGACCGCGGCCACGCCTACGCCGCCACCACCGTCGAGGCGCGCGACCAGGCGGCGATCGAGCGCTTCGGCCTCAAGGCGGGCGCGAGCGTCACCGCCCGGGAGATCTGCGCACTGCCGGTCGCGGGGCTCGTGGCGCAGCTGCTGCTCCAGCGCGCGCTCTACATCCGCAACACCTACGCGTTCCGGTTGTCCTGGGAGTACTGCCTCCTCGAGCCGATGGACATCGTCACCCTGACCGATCCCGGCCTAGGGCTCGCCCGCACGCCGGTGCGCATCCGCGAGATCGAGGAGGACGAGGAGGGCCTGCTGACGGTCGTGGCGGAGGAGTTCCCGGGCGGCGTCGCGACCGCTTCCCTCTACCCGGTCGCCGGATCCGCCGGCCGCAGCATCAACCGCGACGTCGCCGCCGCGGCGGTCAACCCGCCGGTGATCTTCGAGCCGCCGCCGGACCTCACCGGCGGCCGGGCCGAGGTGTGGATCGCCGCCTCGGGCGGAAGCGGCGGCGCGGCCGATCCGAACTGGGGCGGGGCCGTCGTGTGGATCTCGCGCGACGGGACGACCTTCGCGGAGATCGGCACCATCACGGCGCCGGCCCGGCACGGCGTGCTGAC
>JAEWKL010000569.1 GCA_023386115.1 Pseudomonadota bacterium | reverse complement strand
CCGGACGAAACCGTCCGAAGGCGCGGCGGTATGACACGCGTCGCCTCGGCTCCCACCATCCAGAGGTGAGCGCCTGTGCGTCCGATTCGCCGAGGCCTTGCGGACCTGCGCGGAAAACCGCCAAAACTGGCGCAAGGATGGGCCATGGGCCCGCGACGAGTGGAGAGCAGAGATGAAGCGCGCGTCCCTGGCGGTGGTTCTCGGTGCCGCAACCGCCCTGGCGGCAAGCCTGCCGGCCGGCGCCAAGACGCTGGTCTACTGCTCCGAGGGCAGCCCGGAGAACTTCTATCCTGCCGTCAACACCACCGGCACCTCGTTCGACGCGAGCGCCCAGATCTATTCCAACATCGTCAATTTCGAGCGCGGCACCACGAACGTGCGGCCGGACCTTGCCGAGAAATGGGACATCTCCGAGGACGGCAAGACCTATACCTTCTACCTGAGAAAAGGGGTGAAGTGGCACTCCAACAAGACCTTCAAGCCGACGCGCGACTTCAACGCCGATGACGTGATCTTCTCGTTCGAGCGGCAGTGGAAGGAGAACCACCCGTTCTTCCGGGTGACCAGCGCCAACCACACCTACTTCAACGACATGGGGCTGCCGAAGCTGCTCGCGTCGATCGAGAAGGTGGATGATGCGACGGTCCGCTTCACCCTGACCCAGCCCGAGGCGCCGTTCCTCTCCGACCTCGCGATGTCCTTCGCGGCGATCCAGTCCAAGGAATACGCCGACGCGATGATGAAGGCCGGCACGCCGGACAAGCTCGACCAGGAGCCGATCGGCACCGGGCCGTTCTACCTTCTGCAATATCAGAAGGACGCGATCATCCGCTACCGCGCCTTCCCGCAATACTACGCCGGCAAGGCCGCCCTCGACGATCTCGTCTTCGCGATCACGCCGGATTCCGCGGTCCGCTGGGCCAAGCTCCAGAAGGGCGAGTGCCACGTCATGCCGTACCCGAACCCGGCCGATGTCGACGCGATGCGCAAGGACCCGAACGTCCAGGTGCTGGAGCAGCCCGGCCTCAACATCGGGTATCTCGCCTACAACACCAAGAAGAAGCCGTTCGACGACGTGCGCGTGCGCAAGGCGATGAACATGGCCATCAACAAGAAGGCCATCATCGACGCGGTCTACCTCTCGACCGGCATCGCCGCCAAGAACCCGATCCCGCCGACCCTGTGGTCCTACAACGACGCGATCAAGGACGATCCGTACGATCCGGAAGCGGCCAGGAAGCTCCTGGCCGAGGCTGGCTTGGCCGACGGCTTCTCGACCGACCTGTGGGCGATGCCGGTGCAGCGGCCCTACAACCCGAATGCCCGCCGCATCGCCGAATTGATGCAGGCCGACCTCGCCAAGGTCGGGGTGAAGGCCGAGATCAAGACCTACGAGTGGGGCGAGTACCGCAAGCGCGTCCAGGACGGCGAGCACCAGACCGCGATGCTGGGCTGGACCGGCGACAACGGCGATCCCGACAATTTCCTGCATACCCTGCTCGGCTGTGCCGCGGCGCAACCCGGCGGCGGCAACACCGCCAAGTGGTGCGACAAGACCTATGACGACCTCGTCAACAAGGCGAAGACCATCAGCGACAAGGCCGAGCGCACCAAGCTCTACGAGCAGGCTCAAGGAGTGTTCAAGGAGCAGGCGCCCTGGTTCACCATCGCGCACGCGGTGCAGCTCAAGCCCGTGCGCAAGGAGGTGGTGGACTTCAAGCTCTCGCCGCTCGGCCGTCACACCTTCTACGGCGTCAGCCTCAAGTAAGGGCGCGTTCGTGCTCCGCTTCCTCCTGACCCGCGCATCCCTGGTGATCCCGACCTTCCTCGGGATCACCCTGGTGGCGTTCTTCCTGATCCGCCTGGTGCCCGGCGACCCGATCGAGACGATGGCAGGGGAGCGGGGCATCGACCCGGCGCGGCACGCGGCCCTGCGGGCCGAGTACGGCTTCGACAAGCCGCTGCTGGTGCAGTACGGCATCTACCTCGAGCGCCTCGCCCACGGCGATCTCGGCCGCTCGATCAGCACCAAGGAGCCGGTGATCGCGGAATTCGCGAGCCTGTTTCCGGCCACCGTCGAGCTCGGGGTGTGCGCGATCCTGTTCGCGCTGCTGATCGGTCTTCCCGCCGGCATCCTGGCGGCGCTCAAGCGCAACTCGGTCTTCGACCACGGGGTGATGGGGCTCTCGCTCACCGGCTACTCGATGCCGATCTTCTGGTGGGGCCTGCTGCTGATCCTGCTGTTCTCGGTCCAGCTCGGCTGGACCCCGGTCTCGGGCCGCATCGACGTGCAGTACTTCGTCGAGCCGGTGACCGGCTTCCTGCTGATCGACACGCTTCTTTCGGACGAATCCGGCGCCTTCGCCTCCGCCCTCGGCCACCTGGTCCTGCCGGCGGTGGTGCTCGGCACGGTGCCGCTCGCGGTCATCGCCCGCATGACCCGCTCGGCGATGCTCGAAGTGCTCGGCGAGGACTACATGCGCACCGCGCGCGCCAAGGGCCTGCCGGGCTGGCGCATCGTCGGTCTGCATGCTTTGCGCAACGCCCTGATCCCGGTCGTCACGGTGATCGGCCTCCAGGTCGGCGTGCTGTTCACCGGAGCGATCCTGACCGAGACGATCTTCTCCTGGCCCGGCATCGGCAAGTGGCTGATCGAGGCGATCGGCCGGCGCGACTATCCCGTCCTCCAGGGCGGCATCCTCCTGATCGGCGCGGTGGTGATGGCGGTCAACCTCATCGTCGACCTCGCCTACGGCCTCGTGAACCCCCGGATCCGGCACGCCCGATGAGCGCGGAACAGCAATGAGCGCCGAACTCCTCGATACGCCCGCCAGCAGCGCCGCCCCCGCCGGCCCGCCGCACCCGCTCGCCGAGTTCTGGACGAGCTTTCGCGCCAATACAGGCGCGGTGATCGGCCTCGCGCTGATCGTGCTGGTGCTGCTGATGGCGGTCTTCGCCGACGTCATCGCCCCGCACCCGCCGAACCTGACCAACAACGCGGCCTTCCTCAAGCCGCCCTTCTGGCAGGAAGGCGGCGCGCTCACCTACCCGCTCGGCACCGACGCGATCGGCCGCGACATCCTCTCGCGCCTGATCCACGGCGCCCGGCTGTCGCTGTCGATCGGCCTCGCGGTCGTGGCGGTGTCGATCCTCGTCGGCACGATGCTGGGGCTGGTCGCCGGCTTCGTCGGCGGCGCGACCGGCATCGTCATCATGCGGGTCATGGACATCATCCTGACCCTGCCGTCGCTGCTGCTGGCCATCGTCATCGTGGCGATCCTCGGCCCCGGGCTGATGAACGCGATGCTGGCGGTCGCCGTGGTGGTACTGCCGCATTACGTCCGCATCGCCCGGGCGGCGGTGATCGCCGAGAAATCGAAGGACTACGTCACCGCGGCGCGCGTCAGCGGGGCAGGGCCCCTGCGGCTGATGGTGGGGGAAGTGCTGCCGAACTGCGCCGCACCCCTCATCGTCCAGGCCTCGCTCGGCGTCTCGACCGCGATCCTCGACGCGGCGGCTTTGGGCTTCCTGGGCCTCGGCGCCCAACCGCCCTCGCCGGAATGGGGCACGATGCTGGCCGATGCCCGCGAATTCGTGCTCCGGGCCTGGTGGGTGGTGACCTTCCCCGGCCTCATCATCCTGGTCACGGTCCTGGCCTTCAACCTCGTCGGGGACGGCCTGCGCGACGCCCTCGATCCCAAGCTGAAGCGGTGAGGGCGCCCATGCCGCTCCTCGAGATCAACAACCTCTCCGTCGAGTTCCCGTCCGCGGGCGGGACCTTGCGCGCCGTCGACGGCGTCAGCCTGACCCTGGAGGAGGGGGAGGTGCTCGGCGTCGTCGGCGAGTCGGGCTCCGGCAAGAGCGTGACCATGATGGCGCTGATGGGCCTCGTCGCCTATCCGGGCCGGGTGCGGGCCGACCGTCTCGCCTTCGCGGGCCGCGATCTCCTCGCCATGCCGACCCGCGAGCGGCGGCGCCTCACCGGTCGCGACGTGGCGATGATCTTCCAGGAGCCGACCACCAGCCTCAACCCGTGCTTCACGGTCGGCTTCCAGATCACCGAGAGCTTGCGCCAGCTTCTCGGCCTCGACCGCAAGGCGGCGAAGAGGCGGGCGATCGCGCTCCTGGAGCAGGTCGGCATCCCGGCGGGGGG
>JAEWKL010000537.1 GCA_023386115.1 Pseudomonadota bacterium | reverse complement strand
GAGCAGCACCGCGTCGGTCCCGGCCCGATGGGCGCCGCGTGGCGGCTGGCGCAGGGTGAGCCGCTCGCCGAGCCAGGATTCGGCGGGGAGAGGGGCGTCGGATGCGCCGCTCACGGGAGGCGCAACTCGTGCGCGAGGCCCGCATCGGTGAGGATGCGCCGGGCCTGGCGCGCATGGTCCTCCGGCACCAGCAGCCGGCGCGGGAAGGCGCCGATCATCCCCTCCATCACGCTGATGTGGTTGTCGGCCACCAGCACCGGGATCTCGGCACCGGTGAGAAGGGATTCCGCGAAGCCGATCAGGACGAGATCGTTGGTGCGGATCAGCTCGATCATGGTGTGGCACGCGGTCCTTGCTCGGATCGCGGCGGCCATACCACACAAGCCGGCCGGGTGCGCCGCATCCCCAGGCCGTGGCCGCGGCTCCAGGGCCTTGCGGCAGCTTGCGTGTTGCCGCCGGGGGCGCTCACGTGCCAAAGGGGGCGGGAGTAGATCGAGGAGCCCCGCCTTTCGGGGCCGCCTCCGAGGAGATCGCGCGGGCGTGGGCGTCGTACTTCCCCTTCAGGACAGACCTTCCGATCCGGAGGCCAGCCTCGACGCCCTGGTGGGGCTCGTGGCGGGCGGGATGGAGCGCGTCAACGCGATGATCCTGTCGCGCACCGGCTCCGACGTGACGATGATCCCGGAGGTCGCCAATCACCTGATCTCCTCGGGCGGCAAGCGCCTGCGCCCGATCCTGACCCTCGCGACCGCCGCCCTGGCGGGCTACGATCCGGCCGCCGACGGCGACGTGAAGCTCGCCGCCAGCGTCGAGTTCATGCACACCGCGACGCTCCTGCACGACGACGTGGTCGACGAGAGCGACATGCGCCGCGGCAAGGTGGCGGCGCGGATCAAGTGGGGCAACGAGGCCAGCGTCCTCGTCGGCGACTTCCTGCTCGGCCAGGCCTTCAAGATGATGGTCGAGGTCGGCTCGCTGCGCGCCCTCGACATCCTCTCCTCGGCCGCCTCGGTGATCGCCGAGGGCGAGGTGATGCAGCTCACCGCCGCCCGCAGCACCGAGACCACCGAGGACGAGTACCTGGCGGTGATCCGGGCGAAGACCGCCGAGCTGTTCGCCGCCGCCTGCGAGGTCGGCCCGGTCATCGCCGGGCGGCCGACGCCTGAGATCGCCGCCTGCCGCAGCTACGGCATGAATCTCGGCGTCGCCTTCCAGCTCGTCGACGACGCCCTCGATTACGGCGGCACGAGCGCCGATCTCGGCAAGAATGTCGGCGACGATTTTCGCGAGGGCAAGATCACCCTGCCGGTGGTGCTGTCGTTCCGCCGCGGCAGCAACGAGGAGCGGACATTCTGGCGCCGCACCTTGGAGCGCCAGGAGATCGAGGAGCCTCGCGACCTCGACACGGCGATCGCGATCATGCGCCGCCACCGCGCCCTCGAGGATACGATCGAGCGCGCCCGCCACTACGGCGACAGGGCCAAGGACGCGCTGGCGCTCTTTCCGGCCTCGCCGATGAAGCAGGCGCTGCTGGAAGCGGTGGATTTCTGCATCGCCCGGGCGCGCTGAGGCGCCGGCGCGCGCCTCACCCGGCGCTCGCCTCCTCGTGCGCAGGCTGGCTGGCGGCCGACAGCACGACCCGATTGCGACCGCCGCGCTTGGCCTCGTAGAGGCTCGCGTCGGCAACCCGCATCACCTCCTGCAGGGTCCGGCCCGAGGCCGGATAGGATGCGACCCCGATCGAGACCGAAATGCGGGGCAGGTCGCTCTCGGCGTAGCGGATCGTTAGGGCCTCGATGTCGCGCCGGATCGCCTCGGCCACCGCAACCGCATCCGAGGCGGAGGTGCCGGGCATGAGGATCAGGAATTCCTCGCCCCCGAAGCGGCAGGCGACGCCGGTGGGGGCGGCCCCCCGGTGCAGCACCTCGCTCACCGCCCGCAGGACGGTGTCGCCGGCATCGTGGCCGAAATTGTCGTTGAACGCCTTGAAGTGGTCGACGTCGACCGAGAGCAGGCTGACCGTGGCGCCGAGACGCTGCGCCCGCTGCACCTCGCTCCGGCCACGCTCCAGCAGGTAGCGCCGGTTGTAGAGGCCGGTGAGCACGTCGCGGATCGACTGGTCGAGGAGTTGCTCGCGCAGCTTCATGTTGGTGATGGCGAGCGCGATGTGCTCCGCCGCGAGGATCCCGAGCCGCCGGCTCTCGGCGAAGGCGGCGGCATCGCAAGGGTCGGCCGAGACATGGGCGAGGTGCAGGAGGCCGATCGTCTCGCCGTGGGCGAGGATCGGCAGGCAGCAATAGTGCCGCGCCGCCGGCTCGGGCACGTGGCTGCAGCGGAACTCGACCGGATTGGCGCCGTGGACGTAGAGACGGCCGCGCCGCAGGCCCCAGCAATCGTCGGGATGGATCGTGTCGGGCCCTTCGGCCTCGTTCCAGGATTCGGCCAGGTCGAGGGTGTCGCGCGAACCGGAATAGACGTAGAGCGCACCGCGGCAATCCGGGATCAGGCGGGACAGGACCGTCGAGACCATGCGGTAAAGCTCCTCTTCCGACTTCGCCGACTGGAGCCAGTCGCTGGTCTGGGAGAGGATCCGGCGCTCGGACTCGGTCTTCTGCCCGTGCCGCATGGTGGTGCGCAGCCGCTCGAGATGGGCCGCGATGCGGCCGAACTCGCGGCGATCGTCGGTCAGGCCGTCCGTCCCGGTCACGTCGCCGACGGCCATCCGCTCCAGGCTCGCCGCGACCTTCGCCAGCGGGTTCGTCACCCGGGCAACGAAGAACAGCCCCAGGCTCAAGCCCAGCCCCAGGATCGCGGCGGCCATCGCGGCCTGGATCGGGATGACGCGCCCGAGCCGCGCATCGGCCGCCGCGAGCCGATCCGTCGTGTCGGCGTCGATCGTCTGCATCGCGGCACCCAAGGTGCCGGCCAGTTCGCCGTAGGGATTCGAGGTCACGACGTTCACGATTTCGTTCAGCCGCGCGATCACCTCGTTCTGCGGCGCGGCCTCCGCCCGCGACGCGAGCAGGGAGGCCGGGACCAGCGCCTCCTGGACCTTGAGGTAGTCCTGCCAGCGCGCGTCCAGGCCGGGCAGGAAGGACGCGGAGATGTGCCCCTCCGCGAGGATCGCCCGGATCGACGCGAAGGCGGCGTCGACGCGCGCCCGCGACCGGATCGCCTGCCACTCGACCTCCGCGCGCTGGCCGCGATCGATCGAGAAGGCCGCCTTGATCGCGTTGATCCGCACCCGCGACATGGCGTCGCCCAGCTCGTGCAGGGCCCGGACCATCCGGACGTCGGCGGCGACGGGCCGGGCGGCCTCGGTCCGGAGCATGGAGAGTTCCGCCAGCGTGAAGGCGGCCGCCGCGACGGCGACCAGAACCAGGATCGCGAGCCAGGCCAGCAGCGGCGTTCGCAAGGTACGGGAAGACATGACCTCGTCCGTCGGAGCTGCGACCGACGTTGCGTCAGCGGTCGTCGACGCCTTACATAGACTGGACGGTCTCGCGTCGGGAACAGGTTGGCCAGGGTCGACCGGCACGGCCGCCCTCGTCTCCCACAGGGAATTCCGCGTGCCGCGCTCAGCGCAGCAGCGTCGCCCGGACCCACCAGCCTGGATGGGCCGCAGCGATGGCTCGCGCCGCCTGCACCGCCGCCGAGCGGTGGCCGAACAGGCCGAACACCGTCGCGCCGGACCCCGACATCCGGGCGAGGCGGCAATCCGCCTGGTCGCGCAGGGCCGCCAGCGTGTCGCCGATCACCGGAGCGACCGTCAGGGCCGGGGCTTCGAGGTCGTTGCGCGCGGGCGCGATGCGGGCGATCAGCGCGTCGACACCCTCCATGGTGCCGATCTCCGGATGAGTCTCCGCCGCGCGGGGATGCGCCTCGCCGATCGTGAGCCCGAGGGCGCGGAAGACCGGCGCTGTCTCGACCGGCACGCCGGGATTGATCAGCACCGCCGGCGCCGGAGCTAAGGATAAAGCCGGCCCGACCGCCTCGCCGGCGCCGCGCATCATCCGCGCCCGCGGATCGAGGCAGACCGGCACGTCGGCGCCGGTGCGGCGCGCCGCCGCGGTCAGGGCCGGATGATCGGGCGAAAGG
>JAEWKL010000513.1 GCA_023386115.1 Pseudomonadota bacterium | reverse complement strand
GGGCGGCGGCGGGCCCCCCCCCGAGGGTGTAAGGTCGTCCTAGGGTAGGGTCATCCGGTCTTCGAGGATCGTCGGCCTCACCATTGCCGCCCGTTGCGGTTCGGCCCGAGCTGCGTCCCGAGCAGCCCCCGCGCCGGCCAGGATCCGAGCGCATCCGCGTCGCTGCCGATGCCGCGGGAGGTCGGCAGCCCGTCCGGGTCGCTCGCCGGCGCGATCGCGTCGGCATCCTCTGAACCCCGGCCCGCCGCCCGGACCGTGACGATTCGAGCGCCCGCCGGCCAGGCGACGACGGCGGCGAAGCAGCGCGCCCCGTCCTCCGGCGCCATCGGCTGCCACGGATGATCGTCGATGCGGTACTCCACGCGCTCCGCCGGTCCGAGCACCAGGGCCCGCAGGGTGAAACGCTCGCCGATCGCGTGGCCGGAATCGTGGGCGAGGCGCCGGTCGGCGGGGGACGTGATCAGCACGAACGGCCAGGGCTGGCTGAGCTCCTTGAAGCGCCAGCTCACCACGCCGCCATCGAGGGCCGCGACCGCGTAGCCGACCGGACCCTCCTCGATCTGGCCGGTGGAGCGGGTCGCCGCGTAGATCGTGCGGCCGTCATTGGCGAGTTCGTTGTAGTGGGTGTGGCCCATCTCGACGAGGCGCACCGGCCCGCGATGGACGAGGTCGGCGACGCGCGCGGCCTCGCCCTCGCCCTTGAGATCCGCCGGGTAGCTGTGCATGAACAAGACGCAGTCCCTGCCCTTCGCCCCCTCCAGCTCGGCCGCGAGCCAGGCGACCTGGTCGGGCCCGAGCCGGAAATCCGGCCCGCCGCCGCCCGGTCCGCACATATCGAGGAACAGGCAGCGGACGCCCCGGACATCGACGCCGTAGGGGAGGTGCGGAACGTTCAGCCCGGCATAGAAGGCGTCGAGGTTGCCGCCCTCCCTATCGTGGTCGCCCGTGATGACGTGGACCGGCAGGCGGAGCTGATCGAGACCCGCCCGCACCAGGGCGTATTGCTCGGGGCGGCCATCGTCGGCGTTGTCCCCGGGAACGAAGACGAAGTCGAGCCCCTCGACCTCGCCGATCTGCGCGACGATCGCCTGATAGTCGCGGGCGTTCTCGGCCTCCGCCCCGGTGAGGTGCAGGTCGCCGATATGCGCGAAGGCCAGCGGGGCGGTCATGGACGGGGCCTTCAGGCGGTGGCCAGGGCCGGGCGGCCGGTGGGGTCCGAGGGCGTGCCGGCCTGGGCCGGTTCGAAGCCTCGGGTCTCGGGCATCACCAGGAGGTAGAGGGCGAACCCTAAGCCCGCGATGCCGGCGAGCGTCAGGAATGCCGCCGAGTAGCCGGCCGAGACGATGATGAGGCCGGCGAGCGTCGCGCTCAACGAGGCGCCGAGCCCCTGCGCCGTCGCCACCGCGCCCTGGCTGACATTGAACCGGCCGGTGCCCCTGGTCAGGTCGGCGACCACGATCGGAAAGAGCGCGCCATAGACGCCGGCGCCGATGCCGTCGAGGAGCTGCACCGCCACGAGGTAGAACGGGTTGTTCGAGAACGTGTAGAGCACGCCGCGCAGGGCCAGCACGCCGAAGGCGGCGAGGAAGATGGGCTTGCGGCCGATCGCATCGGCCTTGTGGCCGACGAACATCGCCACCGGCACCATCACGCATTGCGCCGCCACGATGCAGATCGCGATGAGCGAGGTGGCGTTCTCCTTGCCCGAGAGGTGGGTGAGGAGCTGGCCGACCGAGGTCAGCATGGCGGCGTTGGAGAGGTGGAAGATCGCGGCGAGCAGCGCGAACAGCATCAGGTACTTGTTCTGCAACAAAGCCGTCAGGCCGGAGGGCTGCTCGCAGGACGCATCGTCGGCGCAGTCGAGGCCGCGGGCGAGGTCGTCGTCGATGGCGTCGGACGGCACCATCAGCATCGCGCCGATCGACAGGGCGGCGAGCACGCCCATGAGCCAGAACACCACGATCGGCCCGAACAGGTAGGCCAGCCCCCCGGCGAGCGCCGCCGAGACGGCGTTGCCGGCATGGTTGAAGCCCTCATTGCGGCCGATGCGCTTGGAGAACAGTGTCGGGCCCACCACCCCGAGGGTGATGGCGGCGAGCGCCGGGGGAAAGATCGCCCCCGCGATGCCGGCGAGCGACTGGGTGGCGGCGACGGCGTAGAAGTTCGTGATGAACGGCAGGGCGAGGCAGCTCAGGGTGACGGCGAGCGCCGCCGCGATCACGATGGCGCGCTTGTGTCGAGAGCGATCGATCAGGGCGCCGGCGGGAGTCTGGGCGATCAGGCCGGCGATACCGGCGATCGTCATGATCATGCCGGTCGTCGCCTCGTTCCAGCCCTGGTCGGGGCCGCGCACGGCGATGAGGTAGATGGCGAGATAGGGGCCGAGGCCGTCACGCACGTCCGCCAGGGTGAAGTTGAGCGCGTCGAGCCCGCGCAGGGCGCGCTTCGACGGCTGGCGATCCGATGCTCCGGACGCAGAGACAGGGGCGGAGGTTGCGGTGCTCACCGTGATGTCTCCTTGAGGAAGGACCGGCCGATCCGGAGCCGAGAACCGGCGAGATCGCGAAAAGTTGCGACCCAAGAGGGATTAGTCTGCCGCGTGGCGCCGTATCGCCATGATCGCCACGCGGATCTGCGAAAAGTGTCTGGTTCAGAACCGAGGCGGAGGTGGAGGCGCGCCGCCGGGTGGCGGAGGCGGGGGAGGAGCGGAGCCGGGACCGGGAGAAGGCGGGGGC
>JAEWKL010000498.1 GCA_023386115.1 Pseudomonadota bacterium | reverse complement strand
CGCGATACTCGCCCCGCGGGGGGGGGGGGCGGCGCGCCCCCCCCCCCCGACGGTTACACCCAGCCGCCGTCGACGACGTAGTGCTGGTTGGTGCAGGCGCCGGCCTCCTCCGAGGCGAGGAAGACGGCGAAGCGGGCGACGTCCGCCGGCACGAGCTTGCGCTTGAGGCACTGGCGGGCGTTGATCTCGGCGTCGGATTCCGGCGTCACCCAGAGGGCGAGCTGGCGCTCGGTCATGATCCAGCCGGGCGCCAGCGCGTTGACGCGGATGCCGAAAGCGCCGAAATCCCGGGCGAGCGAGCGGGTGAGCCCGATCACCCCCGACTTGCAGGCCGTGTAGGCGGCCATGCCGCCCTGGCCGATCATCCACGAGACCGAGCCGAAATTGACGATCGCACCGGCACCCTTCGCCTTCATGTCCGGCAGGACCGCCTGGGCGGCGAAGAACTGGTGCTTGAGGTTCACCGCGATGCGACCGTCCCAATAGGCCTCCGTCACCTCCTCGGTGGCGTGGCGCTCGTCATGGGCGGCGTTGTTCATCAGCACGTCCACCGGGCCGAAGCGCTCGCGTACCCGGCCGATCGCGGATTTCAGCGCCGGAATGTCGGTGACGTCCGCATGCTCGAAGGCGGCCGCGAGGCCTTCCGCCTCCAGCTCGGCGGCCAGCGCCCGCGAGGGCTCGTCCGCGATGTCCAGGAAGCCGACCTGCGCCTTCTGCCGCGCGAAGTGCCGGACCAGCTCCGCCCCGATGCCGGAGCCGCCGCCCGTCACCACCACGACCTTGCCCGCAAGGTCCGGATAGATTGCCGCCAACGCTTCCTCCCTCGAAGCCCGTCGGATCGCTCGACGCACCGAAAATCATTTAATATGACTATTCCGATGGCCCGGCCCTTATCGCGGATTCCTGACGCGCGGGCAAGAGGTCGAAACCCGCGGGAGGATGCAACCTTGGATGAAAGCGGCGCCGCAATCGTGCCACGGCGCAGCCCGGGCCATGCCCGGGTGGCCCGGGCGCTCGGCACCGGCATCGTCGCCGGGCGCTACCGGGAGGGCGACGTGCTGCCGGGCGAGCCGGTCCTGCTCTCCGCGTTCGGGGTGTCGCGCACGGTCCTGCGCGAGGCGATCAAGACCCTGTCGGGGAAGGGGCTGGTGGAGGCCCGCACCCGGATCGGCACGCGGGTGCGCGAGCGGGCGGCCTGGAACCTGTTCGACCGCGACGTGCTCGCCTGGACCATAGAGGCCGGCATCGACGCGCGCTTCCTGAGCGACCTCGCCGAGATTCGCCTCGCCATCGAGCCGGCGGCGGCGGCGCTCGCGGCCACGCGCCGGAGCAAGGCCGACCTCGACACCCTGGATGCCTGCGTCGCCGCGATGCGCGAGGCCCAGGGCCTCGATCCGGACTTCGCCCGGGCCGACCTCGCCTTCCACCTCGCCCTGGCGGAGGCCTCCGGCAACCTGTTCATGCACTCGGTCGGCGCCGTGACCGAGGCGGCCCTCGACGTGCTCTTCCGCCTGAGCCGGCCCACCGACCCGCAGGCGCACGCCGTCTCCTGGCGCGCCCACGCGGCGATCGCGGCGGCGATCCGGGCCGGCGACCCCGGGGCCGCGGCCCGGGCGACGGAAGCGGTGGTGCATGACGGCCTGAAGAACAGCGCCGCGGCGGTGGAGCGGGTGCCCTCTCCGCCCTACCCTGAGGTGAACCTGCCCTGCACGCGCAGGAGCCAGGCGCGAAGGAGCCCGGAATGAGCGAGATGCCCCCCCTCCCGGCGCCTGTCCCGGTCGGCGCGATGCCGGATGGCGGCCCGATCCTGGAGGCGCGGCTGGAGGGTGACGGGCTCGCGGTGGCGGTGCTGAGCCTCGGGGCGGTGCTGCGCCGGCTCGACCTGCACGGCCGCCCGATGGTGCTCGGGCGCGACGATCCCCACGACTACGTGGCCAGGACCCCGCAATGCGGCGCCATCGTCGGCCGCGTCGCCAACCGCATCGCCGGCGGCCGCTTCACCCTCGACGGCACGACCTACGCGCTGCCCCGCAACGAGGCCGGCCGCAACCATCTGCATGGCGGGTCTCAGGGCTTCTCGCGCCGCAACTGGCGCTTCGCCCGGGTGGGAGAGCGCAGCCTGACGCTCGCCTACCGCGCGGCGGACGGCGAGGAAGGCTATCCGGGCGCGGTGGAGGCCACCTGCACCTACGCCATCACCGGCCCCGGCACCCTGCGCATCACCCTGACGGCGACGACGGACAAGCCCACCCTCGTCAACCTGACGAACCACAGCTACTTCAACCTGCTGCTCCCTCCGCAAGGCTTCCCGGCCCCGCCCATCGACGACCACGTGATCGAGATCCCGGCCGAGGCCTACCTGCCGGTCGACGAGGGCCAGAACCCGACCGGCGCGATCGCCCCGGTCGCCGGCACGCGCTTCGACCTGCGCCGACCGACGCGGATCGGAACGCAAGCCTTCGACCACGCCTTCGTGCTCGGGCGCGGGACGGCGCGCGAGCCCCGCCCCGTCGGCCGGGTCACGGCGGCGGGCAGCGACGTGGCGCTGACGGTGCTGGCCACCGCGCCGGCGGTGCAGTTCTACGACGGCGCGCACCTCGCCAGGGCGGGCCTCGGCTATGCGGCCCGTTCCGCGTTCTGCCTCGAACCCGAGGCCTATCCCGACGCGCCGAACCATCCGGACTTCCCGAGCGCGGTCTTGCGCCCGGGCGAGACCTACCGCCAGATCATCGAGTACCGCTTCACGAAGGAGACCGCGCGATGAGCGGCTGGGCCGGCATCTTCTGCGACCGTGCCTGCATCCTCGGCGAGGGACCGGCGGCGCATCCCGGCCTCGGCCGGCTGTACTGGCTCGACATTCTCGGCAGGCATCTGTGCGAGCGGCCGTTCGCGGGCGGCAGCACCACGCTGCACGACCTGCCGGTGATGGCCTCGCTGGTGGCGCGGGTCGATGACCACACGCAGCTGCTCGGCGCCGAGGACGGCCTGTATCTGCGCGATATCGGATCCGGCCGGCTGCGGCTGCTGACGCCGCTCGAGGCCGGCCGGCCGGAGACCCGCTCCAATGACGGCCGGGTCCACCCCTGCGGAGCCCTGTGGCTCGGCACGATGGGCAAGCACGCGGAGACGGGGGTCGGGTCGATCTACTGGTTCTTCCGCGGCGAGGTCCGGACCCTGTTCACCGGCCTCACGATCCCGAACGCCATCGCGTTTTCGGCCGACGGCACCTCGGCGACCTTCGCCGATTCGGAGGTGGGCACGATCTGGCGCATCGCCACCGACCCGGCGACCGGCCTGCCGGTCGGCGACCGCCGGATGTTCGTCCAGGTCCCGGCCTCCGAGGGCGCGCCGGACGGCGCGGTGATCGACGTGGAGGGCCTGCTCTGGAACGCCCGCTGGGGCGGCGCCAGCCTCGACGCCTACGCGCCCGACGGCACGCGGGTGCGCAGCATCGCCATGCCGGCCCGCCAGGTGACCTGCCCGGCCTTCATCGGCGAGGGCGCCGACACCCTGGTGGTCACCTCGGCGACGGAGGGCCTCGACCCGGACCGGACCGACGACCGTTTCGCCGGGCAGACATTTACCGTGCCGGTGAAGGTGAAGGGGCGGTTCGAGCCGGCGGTGCGGGTGAACTAGCGCATCCTTGTCCCGCACGTCCCGATTGCCGGCGCCAGCATCGCCGGGACCGCCGCCGCCTGGTGGCTCGGCCGCGTCCAGCTTCGACGTCATCGTGGTCGAGCGTGCAGGCCTTCCGCGTCGGCGGCCAGCACCGTCGACATGCGCCGGACAGGCCGCCCGTTCCCGCGCGAGTTGGGGCTGACGGGGCACCGCTCGCTCACAGCATCGGCGACGGCGGAAGCGAGCCGCGCTGGACGAGCCTGACGATCACGTCCTTCACAGCCCCCGCACGCTCGGCGCCGGCCTATTCCGACACTGGTGCAACGCGTCCGGCAGCCGCACCATCTCGCTGCGCTCCGACCCAGACGGCACTATCAGGTCGCTGCCGTCGGTCGACGGGCCGCTGCTTGGCGCGCAGGTTTCAAACAGCGCCCACCGGACGGGTATCCTGCGCGAGCGCGCCCTACCGACCCGAACGGAAAGCTGATATTCCATTGAAATTCGACACATTGTCTTGTCGTCAGATTTTCAAGACGGTTCCCCTGATCAGCGGCCACGCAGATTTGCCGTCACGCTTGTAAGTAAATATGATTAAATTGATATCATAGTGCCGATGTTGAATTGTTAGATTATTTTTACTCTAGGTTGCGCCAATGCAAAGATTCTTATATTGATGCGCAGGCCGGCAGAGGCGAAGCGGATGACGCTGTGAAGGATCGGTGATCCGGATCATTCTCCCGTTCATCGGGCGGCCTACTTGGGAGATCACGCATGAAGCAGCTGGATCTTGACGTGAGTCAACTCAGAAATGCAACACTGCTTGTCGGCAGCATGATCTCCGCCGACCAGGAAACCGGGATGGCCAGCGGCATTGCCGTGAGCAACGAGCTTATCAAGCGCTTATGTTCCGGCTGCCTGTCTCACGCTCCAGCGACCTTCGGACTGACAGCGTCGGCGCGTGATCGAATCGAAGCCATTGCGCAGGACACGCCGTTCGAGGTGGCCCTGCAACACTACCCCGATGACGTCCATCTGCAGGGAACATTGATCGCCGAATGCACCGCCGGCATTCCGAACCGCTATCATCGAGCCTTGTCGGAGGCAGCGCAGAAAGGATATATTTCTAATGTCATAACGACCAACTATGATCTATATATTGAGAAATCCGACCCATCCTGGAATGTTGTTGTCGATGAGAGCGATCTTGGCCCCGCAAGACTCGCATCGCCGGGCGCACATTTGCTTTTCAAAATCCATGGCTGCACGAGCCGACGCGGTACGATGGCGTACCGGCTCGCGCAGGAGGGACGGCTTCCGCCTTGGAAGCAGGACCTTCTTCTCAGCCTCGTCGATGGCCAGGATGTCGTGGTCATCGGGTATTCGGGTCGAGATTTCGATGTCTGTCCTGTTCTGCTCCGGTCGAACTATAGAAGGTTGATCTGGCTGTTCGCCGGAGACTCCCCCCTGGAGGAGGCTGCTGCTGGAAGCCACAATGTGAGATTCGTTCATACGTCGCCCCGCGAGTTTCCGAACGTTTATGCGATCGGGGGAGGCTTCGATCGGTTCTTTCGGCCCACCCTTGAGCCAGGAGCGCCGAGGTTCAAACCATCGACAACCGCCCCCGCCATGATCGATCGGTTGTTCGCAGGGGAAGCCGCCGATCCTGCCGCATTCGCGATCTGGCGCGGGCGATTTTTCCAGTCGATCGCGTGCCCGATCGGAATCGACGCCGCCTTGAACACTCTCGCCCCCGCCGCCCAGGCCTCATCGGACGCACTTGAGCTGCGGAGCGCATTGTTGGAGCGGATGGGTCGCTACAAGCAGTCGAATGCCGTCGTGCGGCAGTGGCGCAAGACGATCGAGCGCACATCGAAGCCGAATGCGTGGATCGATACGTTCTACGTGGAGGCCGGGCGGTGCTATTCGGCCGGGAACGTTCCCGGCTTTCTTCGGTCTCGTCGCCGTTTTCGGAAAGAACTGCACCGTACAAGGACAGAAAGTCCCGGTATCGACGAAGATCTGATATCAGCACAAAACCTCTATCTGAATTTGCTTGCCATCAAGACATTAAAAAAGATACCGATTTTGAGACAATCAATACGAAGGATGAACCTTCATCGACTTTCATCAGCCGTTGCCGAGGCCGAGCAGATTCGATACCGGCGCGGAGAGTGGCAGGATATGCACCTGATCAAGGTGGCAGCCAAAGAACTGGGGATCGCCACGCCACCCGGCGGCAACATCAATCAGGGTGATTCCGATAGACTCCTTGAGGGAGTCGAGAGTTTTTCACAACTAAATAACGTGGTTGGGCGAGCTTCCACGGCTCGGCGCTACAAAGACACGCAGCGCAAAAATTGCGACGAAATCCTCGAAGATCTTGCACTCATCGGTCATTACGGCGAGATGTGGAAATTTTATACTTACTTTATAGGCGATATCAGCAAACGGCATTTCGTCACATATAGAGAATTATGCCTTCATTCGTTTCTGCAATGCGAGTTATATTTTCCGGTAAAACTGGCCTACGGCCTGAGGCTACGCCTGCAGCTCTGGAAGTTTCGCCGAAGACGCCGTGGCGACATCATTCCGGTCTGAGCCCTCGTTCAACGCTCACAGCCTGGCTGCTTGCTGAATCGATCGCGGCACGATCCGATCACGGCGTGAAGGGATCGTGCCTCGAACCTCGCACCGGCCCGCTCCTCTTTGCCGGGGCGTCGATGTCGCGGGAGCGTCCAACCTAAGAGCGTCGTCGATCCGCGTCCTTGCAGGATTGGCGGCCTGAGATCCGCACGAGCCCGGAGACGCACGGGAGTTCGACGGGTTTCCGCCTCGCTGCGGCGCGAAACCTCAATCGGCATGAAACACCGTATACGCCTCCACCGGCTCCCGCTCCGCCCGCAGCGCATTCACCGGCTCCTCCGGGTCGGCGGATCCGAGCGCCATCCCGCACACCACGATCTCGCTCTCCGGAATGCCGAGTTGCTCCCGAACCACCCCCGGATAGCTCGCGATCGCCGCCTGCGGGCAGGTATCGAGGCCGCGGCCGCGGGCGGCGAGCATCAGGGTCTGGAGGAACATGCCGTAATCGAGCCAGCTGCCCTGCTCCATGTCGCGGTCGATGGTGAAGACGAGGCCGACGGGAGCGCCGAAGAACGTGAAGTTGCGGCCCATCTGGCGATTGGCACCCTCCCGGTCGCCCTTCTCGATGCCGGCGAGCCCGTAGAGCTGCCAGCCGAGCGCCCGGCGCCGGCCGAGATACGGCTCGCGCCAGGTCACCGGATAATACGCGTAGTCCCGTGCCTCCGGCGTCTCGCTCTCATGCGCCGCCGTGAGGGCGGCGGTGAGGCGCCGGAGGGCGCGTCCTGTGACGACGTGGGTCTTCCAGGGCTGGATGTTGCTGCCGCTCGGCGCCCGGCCGGCGAGCGCGATCAGCTCGCGGACCGTCGCCTCCGGCACCGGATCCGGCCGGAAGCCCCGGACGCTGCGCCGGCTGATGATCGCCGCGTCGACCGCGTTGCGCTCCGTCATGATCCTCTCGCCTTTCTGGCCTTCGGTGCGGCCGTTCCCGTGGATTAAACCGCTCGCCCGTTCGTTCCCCGTGGCCTCTGGCCCGCCACGTGCTAAGCGCGACGGAGAGGAACGCGCGTGAAGAAGGAATTTTCGTGATGCTGTCGCGCAGATCGCTGGCAGGCCTCGTTGGAACGGGCCTCTTCGGGGCCGGCACCGCCGCGGCGGGGGCGGCCGCCTCCGCGCTCGTGACCCCGGCCCGGGCGCAGGACGCCTCCGAGAGCGCCTTCGACCGGATCCGCCGCACCAGGAAGCTGCGCACCGCGGCGGTGGCAGGCGGCGCACCCTATTACCAGAAGGACATTGCCACCGGGCAGTGGCGCGGCTTCTACGTCGACATGGCGAAGGCCCTCGCGACCGAGCTCGAGGCGGAGCTGGAACTGTCCGAGACCACCTGGGGCAACGCGGTGCTCGACCTCCAGGCCAACAAGATCGACCTGTTCTTCGGCCTCAACCCGACCCCGAAGCGGGCGCTGGTGGTCGATTTCTCGGTGCCGGTGTTCAGCAACGCCTTCACGGTGATTGCCAAGAAGGGGTTCGCTCCGAAGACCTGGGCCGAGCTGAACAGCCCCGAGGTCAAGCTCGCGGTCGATGTCGGCTCCTCGCACGACGCCGTCGTGACCCGGCTCTGCCCGAAGGCCCAGGTCGTGCGCTTCAAGTCCGCCGACGAGGCGACGCTGGCGCTCTCGACCGGCCGGGTCGACGCGCAATGCCTGATTCTGATGCTGGCGATGACCGTGCTGAAGAAGAACCCGGCGCTGGGGCAGCTGGTGGTGCCGAACCCGGTCTTCGCCACCACCTCGAATGCCGGCTTCCGGCGCGAGCGCGACAAGACCCTGCGCGACTTCGTCAACACCTGGATCGACTACAACAAGGGCCTCGGCTTCATCCGCCAGACCATCGTGTCGAACATGGAGCTGGTGGGCGTGACCGAGGCCGACATGCCGGCCGGCGTCTCGCTGTGAGCCGCCAGGGGCCCGGGGCGGCCGGAAGCCCGAAGCGGCGCGGGGCGGCCCGCCGGGGTTCAGTCTGAGATGTACGAAGCCTGACATGTATACTTGGGATTTCGGCTCGCTCTGGACCTATCGCTGGCTGTTCGTCCAGGGGCTCGGCGTCACGGCGGCCTTCACGGTCGCGATCGTGGTGATCGGCCTCGTGGTCGGCCTCGCGGCGGGCCTCGCCAAGCTGTCGCACCTTGCGCCCCTGCGCTGGCTCAGCAACGCCTATATCGAGGTGTTTCGCTGCACCCCGCTCCTGGTGCAGCTGGTGTGGTTCTACTACGCCCTGCCGATCCTCGCCGGGATCGAGATCTCGGCGGTCGGCGCGTCGGTGCTGGCGCTCTCGCTCTATGGCGGCTCGTTCTACGCCGAGATCATCCGCGGCGGCATCGTGTCGATCGACCGCGGCCAGGGCGAGGCGGCGGCGGCCCTCGGCATGACCCCGGCGCAGAGCCTGCGCCGCATCATCCTGCCCCAGGCGCTCAAGCGCATGGTGCCGCCGCTGATGAACCAGTCGATCATCCAGTTCAAGAACACCTCGCTCGTCTCGGTGCTGGCGGTGCCGGACCTGCTCTACCAAGGCCAGGTCGCGGCCCATGACAGCTACCGGCCGCTGGAGATCTACACGCTCGTGGCGGTCCTGTACTTCGCAGCGCTCTATCCCCTCACCTGGATCGTGCGCCGGGGCGAGCAGCGCCTCGCCACCACCGATTGAGGCTCGACGTATGGCAGAGACCTCAGCTCCGAAGATCGCCATCACGCATCTCGCCAAGAGCTTCGGCGCCCATGCGGTGCTCAAGGACGTGTCGCTCGCCGTGCCGGCGGGCGGGGTGGTGGCGCTGATCGGTCCGTCGGGCTCCGGCAAGTCGACGTTGCTCCGCTGCATCAACCTCCTGGTGGTGCCGGATGCCGGCGAGGTCCGGGTCGGGGCCGACGCGTTCCGGTTCGGCCACGGAACCAGGCTGCCGGGGACGAAGGCCCTGGCGCGGTTCCGCGCCAATACCGGTATGGTGTTCCAGCACTTCAACCTGTTCCCGCATCTCACCGCCCTCCGGAACGTCATGGAGGGGCCGGTCACCGTGCAACGCCTCCCCAAGCCCGAGGCCGAGGCGCGGGCGCGCGCGCTGCTGGCCAAGGTCGGCCTCGCCGACAAGGCGGAGCAGTATCCGAGCCGCCTGTCGGGCGGGCAGAAGCAGCGCGTCGCCATCGCCCGGGCGCTGGCCATGGAGCCGGAGATCATGCTATTCGACGAGCCCACCTCGGCACTGGACCCCGAGCTCACTGGCGAGGTGCTGCGCACCATGCGCGCC
>JAEWKL010000495.1 GCA_023386115.1 Pseudomonadota bacterium | reverse complement strand
GCCTCAGCCATGGGCGCCCCCCTGCAGCCGCAGCATCTCGCGCATCACCTGGTCGCCGATGCCGACGCCGCCGCTCTGCACGATCGACTGGGCGTATTCCTTGTTGAGCATCGACCGGTAGACGCCGCCGCCGGTGCCGTTCTCGCCGAGCGGCCCGTCGGTGCCCTGCGAGCGGTTGAGCACGTCGAGGCTCTGCTCCAGGAACATCGACTCGAAGTCCTGGGCGGTCTTCTTCATCTTGGCGGTGTTGCCGGTCGGCGACGTCGCATTGCCGGTGAGGGCCGACAGGCCGGAGGAGGCGGCCCCGGCGAGGGCCTGGCCGACCGCCAATCCGGCGGAGGCCGCGAGGGGAGCAAGCGGAAGCATCGGCGTTCAAACCTCGGGTTCGGGAAGAAGGGGAGGGGAGGGGCGGGAAAGCCCGCCTCACATCACTTCGATGTCGGCCTGGAGCGCGCCGGCGGTCTTGATCGCCTGGAGGATCGAGATCAGGTCGCGCGGGCCGATGCCGAGCGCGTTGAGCCCGTCGACCAGTTCGCGCAGGGTCACGCCTTCCTTGACCAGGGCGAGCTTGTTCTTCTCGCCGGCATCGACCTTGAGGGCGGTGCGCGGCACCACCACGGTCTCGCCGTTGGAGAACGGCGCCGGCTGGCTCACCTGCGGCTGCTCGGTGATGGTGACGGTGAGGTTGCCTTGCGCCACCGCCACGGTGGAGACCCGCACGTCGCGGCCCATCACGATGATGCCGGAGCGCTCGTCGATCACCACCCGGGCGGTCTGGTCGGGCTCGACCTTCAGCTGCTCGACCTCGGTGAGCAGCCGGATCATGTTGCCCTGGTAGCGCGCCGGCACCTGCAGGGTGACGGTGGAGGGGTCGGTCGGCTCGGCGGTGTCGGCGCCCATGAAGTCGTTGATCGCCGCGGCGATCCGCTTCGAGGTGGTGAAGTCGGGATTGCGCAGCGAGAGGCGCAGGCACTTCTGCTCGTTGAGCTTGAAGGCGATCTCGCGCTCGATCACCGCCCCGTTGGCGATGCGGCCGTTGGTCGGCACGCCGCGGGTGATCTTGGCCGCGTCGCCCTCGGCCTGGAAGCCCGCGATGGCGAGAGACCCTTGCGCCACCGCGTAGGCCTCGCCGTCGGCAGCGAGCAGCGGCGTGACGAGCAGCGTGCCGCCCTGGAGCGACTTGGCGTCGCCGAGCGACGACACCGTGACGTCGATCCGCGTCCCCTGCGCGGCGAAGGGGGGAAGGTTGGCAGTCACCATCACGGCGGCGAGGTTGGCGGTGCGCATGGTGGCGCCCCGTGTGTTGACGCCGAGCCGCTCCAGCATCGCCTGCACCGATTGCTTGGTGAAGGGCGCGTTGTTGAGCGTGTCGCCGGTGCCGTTGAGCCCGACGACGATGCCGTAGCCGATGAGCTGGTTGCTGCGCATGCCCTCGACGCTGGCGAGGTCCTTCACCCGCGACAGGGCGAGGGCGGGACCGGCCGTCAGGAGGAGGACGGGCAGAAGGCAGGAGAGGAAGGCGAGGGCGAGGTGGCGAGGGCGCATGGCGGGGGTTTTCCGGAACTCGGAGATCGGGTTGCCAGGACCGTGCCAGCCCCCGGATTGCCCGTAAGTCTCTGGTAAGGTTACCGATCCGTTTCCGCTGCGCGTGGCCGGCGGGCGATCCGGACCCGGTCGTTTTCGCCCCCGCGGCAAGATCTGCCGCCTCGTTTACGGCGCATTCACCATACCGGGGCGAGGTTCATGGCGCGAACAGCGAACCCTGTGACCCGGACCCAGATCCCATGCGCGTCGACACCCGCCTCGCGGCCGCTCCCCTGTCGGGAGCCGGCGCGCGCACCCTGCCGGCAGGTGGCGTGTTCACCCTCGACCTGGACGGCGCGCGCGGGCCGACCAGCGCCGGCAGCGCGATGCCGCTCGCCAACCTGAGCGCCATCCTGGCCCTGCAGAGCCAGGACGAGATCGCCGCCGACCGCCGTCGCCGGGCGACGAAGCGCGGCCACGACCTCCTCGACGCCCTCGACCGCCTCAAGGCCGCCCTGCTCGGCGGCCGCGTCGCCGCGCGCGAATTGCAGGCCATCGCCCGCCGCCTCGCCGAGCGCAACGGCACCACCGGCGACCCCCGCCTCGACGACCTGATCGGCCAGATCGAGCTGCGGGCGCAGGTGGAGCTGGCGAAGCTCGGGATGGCGGGGGGGTGACGAGCTGCCGCCCTGAGGGGCGAGACGCGGTCCGGCGTCCTGGTGGCCGCCGCCAAGGCGCGCCTGGCCGAGGGGGCGGCCTCCGGCCGTTGACGCGGCACCCCCGCTCGCCCACAACGGCGCCCGCTTGAAGACGGGCGGCCTTGATGTCGCCGCAAGTCCCGCGTCACCCCGAAGACCCGCGTCATCCCGGCCGCGATGCTGTTCAATTCCTTCCCGTTCCTCCTCGGCTTCCTGCCGGTCGCGCTCGTCCTGCACGCGCTCGTGGCCCTGCACCGGCCGGGCTGGCGGCTGCCGCTGCTGGTCCTTCTGTCGCTCGTGTTCTACGGCTGGTGGGATCCGCGTTTCGTGCCGCTGCTGATGGCGTCGATCGGGCTGAACTGGCTCGTCGCGCGCTGGTTCGGCAAGTCCCTGTTGACGAAGAGCCGCGCCGCCCTGCTGATCCCGCTCGCCATCGCCGCCAACCTCGCGGTGCTGGCCGTGTTCAAGTATGCGGGGTTCCTGGCTGGCCTCGCCTCCGTGCTGCCGGGGCTCTCCGACCTGCCGCGGCCGAGCCTTGCGCTGCCCCTCGGCATCTCGTTCTTCACCTTCCACCACGTGATGTACCTGACCGACCTGCGCGCCGGCCGGGCGCCGCAGATGGACCTGACGCGCTACGCTCTCTACATCGCGTTCTTCCCGCAGGTGCTCGCCGGCCCGCTGGTGCGCTGGAGCGAGATCCTCCACCAGTTCGACGAGAAGCCCTATGCCCGGCCGGACGCCGCCGAGCGGATCGGACGGGGCCTGATGCTGCTCTGCATCGGCCTGGCCAAGAAGGTTTTCCTCGGCGATCCGCTGGCGGCCTACGCCAACCCGGTCTTCGAGGCGGCCGCCGCCGGCAAGGGGGTGAGCGTGGCGGAGGCCTGGCAGGGCACGCTCGCCTTCACGTTCCAGATCTACTTCGACTTTTCCGGCTACACCGACATGGCTTTGGGCCTGGCGCTGCTGTTCGGGATCGTGCTGCCGCAGAACTTCGACGTGCCCTACCGCGCCACCTCCCTGCGGGAGTTCTGGCGGCGCTGGCACATGACCCTGTCGCGCTTCCTGCGCGACTACCTCTACATCCCGTTCGGCGGCAACCGCCGGGGCTTCCGCGTCCAGCTCGCCGCGCTCTTCGCCACCATGGCGCTGGGCGGCCTGTGGCACGGCGCCGGCCTCACCTTCGTCGCCTGGGGGGCGGCGCATGGCGCCGGCCTCGGGGCCGGCACACTGTGGCGCCGGGCCGGGCTGCCGATGCCGGCGCTGCTCGGCTGGGCCCTGACCTTCGCCTTCGTAGGCCTGACCTGGGTGCTGTTTCGCGCCACCAGCTTCGAGGCGGCGGTCGCGGTGTTCAAGGGGCTGTTCGGCCTCGCGCCGGTCGGGCACGGCTTCAAGTGGCGCGCCTTCGTGCCCGCCGCCCTGGTGGCCCTCGTCGGCCCGACCGCCTGGGCGGCGGTGCACCGCCTGCCGCCGCGGCCGGCGCTGGCGATCGCCTTCGCGGCGCTCCTCGTCGCGGTGCTGCTGCGCATCGGCGACGACGCCAATTACGAGTTCATCTACTTCCAGTTCTGAGGGGCCGATCCGATGCGCGCTGATCCCTCAGCCGAGACCGAGGCCGCGTGGCGCCGCTTCTCCGTCCGCCTCGTCGCCGCGGCGGGGCTGCTGCTCGCCGGGTCCCTCGCGCTGGCACTGGCGGTCGATCCCTACGACACCGGCCGGCCCCGGCTCCTCGACCGCGACGGCGTGCGCCCGCAGGGCCCCCGCACCGCCACCGCGAGCCGGGGGCGCGATCCCGCCTTCACGGCGGCGATCATCGGCAACTCGCATATCCAGCTCATCAAGCCGGCGAACCTGCGGGAGGCCACCGGGATCCCGTTCGTCCAGCTCTCGGTGCCGGGCACCGGCCCGGGCGAGCAACTCCTCGTCGCCGACTACTTCCTGCGCCACCACCCGCAGGCGCGGGCCCTGGTGATCGGGGCCGACGCGTTCTGGTGCACCGGCGATCCGGCCTTGCCGATGCAGCGGCCCTTCCCGACCTGGCTCCTCGCCGAGGATTGGTCGAGCTACCTGCGCGGCCTCCTGCGGGTGCGCGTCGTCGGGGAGGTCGTCAACCGAATCGGCTGGGCGCTGCGGACCACTCCGCGCCGGGCCGCGCCGGACGGCTACTGGGATTACGAGCCGGATTACCTCAATCTCGGCGATCCCGACATGCCGGAGCGGGTCGCCTCCCGCGCGCGTCAGGCCCCGGCCGATCCCGATCCGGGCGAGGCCGGGCCCGATTTCCCGGCCGCCGCCGCCTTGCGCGCCCTGGCGGAGCGCTTGGACGCGGACACGGCGCTGGTCCTGGTCTTCCCCCCGGTCTTCGCCGCGACGCAGGCCCGGCCCGGCAC